>NZ_JAHPIV010000001.1:0-178518 GCF_019039105.1 Desertibacillus haloalkaliphilus
GGCATCATTCCAGGTGCTGGACCTGCTCCGTATCCAGGCATCATTCCAGGTGCTGGACCTGCTCCGTGTCCGGGCATCATTCCAGGTGCTGGACCTGCTCCGTGTCCGGGCATCATTCCAGGTGCTGGACCTGCTCCGTATCCAGGCATCATTCCAGGTGCTGGACCTGCTCCGTGTCCGGGCATTGCTGCGCCCTTACTATTGCAATTACAAGCCATTGAAATACTCCTTCCTAAAAAATAGTTATTTGTTTAGAAGTACAGTAAATCATATGTCAGCACCAGCGGTTATGTGTATAAAAATAACTTATATTCAACTTTTATGGCTTGTTTCAGTGACCTTTTTATCTCTCAACTTGGTTACGCAATATTCCTAATCCATCAACCTCTATTTCTATCACATCACCGGCATTCAAAAACTTCGGTGGGTTGAAACCTTTACCAACACCAGCTGGCGTACCTGTTGCAATGATGTCACCCGCCTCTAACGTCGTCCCTTTTGAAATCGTCGATATGATCGTCGCGATATCAAAAATAAATTGTGATGTATTACCGGTTTGTCTGATTTCTTCATTGACGCGCGTTTCTATGTTTAATGAATGGGGATCGTTAATTTCGTCACGATAAACGAGATAAGGTCCCATCGGACAAGATGTATCTAAACTTTTTCCAAGTAAAAACTGTTTGTGGCGCTTTTGTAGATCTCTTGCTGTGATATCATTTAAAAGCGTATAACCGAATACGTAATCAAGTGCATCTTCTTTGGCAATCGCTTTTCCCTTTTTGCCGATTACTACAGCAATCTCACCTTCATAATCAAGCTGATCTGTGACGTCCTGATGACGTAACACCGTTTCATTAGGGCCAATGACTGCTGTCGGTGCCTTAGAAAAAAGCATCGGATGTTCGGGAATATCTGCCTCACTACCCATTTCAATCGCATGAGCCGCATAATTTTTCCCTACACAGAAGATATTTTTACTCGGTCTAGGGATCGGTGCTTTCAGATGAACCCGCTCATCTGAAAGCTCATAGGCGACTTGTCCCTTCTTCTCATTCGAAACACCCTGCATCAACTCACGCACTTCGTTTGGAAACTTTTCACCTAATTGGATGCATTCTAGTAATGTTGCAGGCAATGTAACATCTCTTCCTCCTGCTACCTGTAATGCTCGCAAATCAATGATGCGGTTACCCTGATCATCAATAAGACCAATCTTTTCAATATCTTCTACTTTAAATGTAACAAATTTCATCCTGATCGCTCCTTGTCTGTTTTTACGTTCATTATCGCTTCTCTATAAATCATTCTGTTACTATTTCGCTATTCGACAAAAAATTCCTTTATTGAGCTATATCGAAGGATTCAGAAAAAAAGTGCTTCAAAAGATCGACTTTTGAAGCACTCCCTCATCTATCCTAGTACAGCCTTATCATTTGCAATCTGTGTTCCTCGAATTCTTTGAAACTCTTGAAGTAGCTTTTCAATCGTTAATTGTTGCTTTTGAGCACCAGCGACATCGAAAATCACCTGACCTTTATCCATCATAATCAAGCGGTTTCCTAAGTCAAGGGCTTGCTGCATATTATGGGTCACCATTAACGTCGTTAACTTAAATTCCTCAACGATCTCTCCTGTTAACGTCGTAATCAATTCAGCACGTGACGGATCTAGCGCCGCCGTATGTTCATCAAGTAATAAGATTTTAGGTTCAGTAAATGTTGCCATTAATAATGATAACGCTTGACGTTCACCACCAGATAGCAATCCTACCTTTGCAGTTAATCGATCCTCCAACCCTAAATTTAACGTTTGCAGATACTCTCGAAAGAGATCACGGCGCTTTTTCGTTACCCCCACCTTCAACGTTCGGCGTTTATTCCTTGCATACGCCATCGCAAGGTTCTCTTCGATTGTCATCGTTGGTGCAGTTCCTGCCATAGGATCTTGAAAGACGCGCCCAATCAGCTCAGAACGTTTATATTCCGGTAAATGAGTGACATCTTTATCATCGATAATCACTTCACCGACATCCGGTGTCAGTGCACCTGATATCACGTTCATCAACGTTGATTTTCCTGCACCATTACTCCCAATCACTGTAATAAAATCGCCTGAAGCAAGCGATAAATCAATCTGCTGCAGTGCCTTTTTTTCATCAAGTGTTCCTTCATTAAACGTTAGACTCACATGATTAAGATTTAGCAACGTGCTTCTCCTCCCCGTCGGCATCCAATTGTTTTAACGCGGCCCGTTTTTTAACTCGCCGTTTCTTTTCTCTTCTAGCTTCTATGATCTTTGGCGTTACGAGTGCTGCAACGACAATGATAGCCGTAATTAACTTCATATCACCCGTTTCTAAAAAGTCAACACGCAGTGCAAGTGTGACAACAATACGATAAATAATCGCACCGCCAATGACTGCTAACGTTGTTCTCGCAATCGTTTTCGTTCCAAATAAGGCTTCACCAATGATGACCGAAGCAAGGCCGATAATAATCATACCAATTCCCATACCAATA
This sequence comes from Desertibacillus haloalkaliphilus, assembly GCF_019039105.1. Taxonomy (NCBI): domain Bacteria; kingdom Bacillati; phylum Bacillota; class Bacilli; order Caryophanales; family Bacillaceae; genus Desertibacillus; species Desertibacillus haloalkaliphilus. The sequence continues at coordinate 2,523 of NZ_JAHPIV010000001.1, forward strand.
TCAGCAAAACCGCCGTGCTGTGCGATTAACGCACCAGATAGCGCGACAAATCCGTTAGAAATACCGAGACCAACAATCGTCAACGAATCGGTATTGGCAGAAAAACTACGAATCATTCGCTTATTATCACCAGTAGCACGAATCGCAAGACCAACCTCTGTTTTTAAGAAATAGTCAGTTAAAAACTTAATCATCAACACAATCACTAACACAAAGAAAAGAATCGCCCAAGTTCGCGGGGTTTGTGAAAGCCCGATAGCTGTTGCAATCGAATTGAAAAACTGATCGATCCCAAGTGCTTGCCAAACCTCGGTAACCTTCGTAAATATCGTGTCTTGGTTTAACAATGGCAGGTTCGATTGACCCATGATTCGTAGGTTAATCGAATACAAGGCAATCATCATTAAAATCCCAGACAACAATGGATTAATCTTCCCTTTCGTATGCAAAATTCCTGTCAAGCAACCAGCAATAAAACCAGCGATAATTGCAGTGACGGTTGCAACAAGCGGGGAGAAACCATTAATGATCATGATCGCAGCTACACCTGCTCCCGTCACAAAACTTCCATCCACCGTTAAGTCTGGAAAATCAAGAATTCGAAAGGAGAGGTAGACTCCTAAAGCCATTAGTGCGTAGATGATCCCAGCTTCAAATGAACCAAAGATTGATATAAACATAGATTCCTCTCCCTCTCTTTTGTGTACCTTCTATTCTACAAGTTCCTCTACTAACTCATCCCATTCATCGTTCCACTCAATCCCTTGTTCCTCTAGAGCTGTTTCATTCATCATTAGACGTAAGCTTTGTGGATATTGGGCTGGAATGTCTCCAGCTGTTTGTTCCCCACTCAAGATTTTGGCAGCCATTTCACCTGATTCATAGCCAATATCAAAATATTCAAATCCATAGGCCATGAAGCCACCACGTCGAACAGAATCAAACTCACCAACGACCAACGGTATTTGTTGATCTTCAGCAAGACCAACCACAGATTCTAGCGCTGAAACAACCGTATTATCTGTGACGACATAAAAAACGTCTGCTCTTCCAATTAACGATTCAGCGGCTTGTTGTACTTCAGCTGAAGTTGATACACTTACGGTTACCGGTTCTAAACTACTGTCTTCCATCGCTTCTTCAACTAAATCAATTTGTACAATAGAATTCGCTTCACCTGAGTTATAAATCAAACCGACAGCTGAGTCAGGAAAATAAGTATCTAAAAATGCGACTGACTTCTCAATCGATTCAGGATGAAGGTCAACAACTCCGGTAATATTCTCTCCCGGCTCGTCCATTGACCCTACTAATCCTGCAGAAACAGCATCAGTTACAGACGTAAAGATAATTGGAATCTCATCTGTTGCATTTAACGCCCCTAACGCACTCGGCGTTGAATTTGCAAAGATTAAATCGACTTGATCAGCAACAAAGTTATTCGCAATTGTTCCTGTATTATTTTGATCGTTTTGTGCTGATTGGAAATTATAGGTAATATTCTCGCCTTCAACAAAGCCATTGTCAGCTAGAGCTGTTTTAAAACCTTCATAAGCAGCATCTAGTGATGGGTGTTCGACAATTTGTGTCGCCCCGACTGTATACATTTCTTCTGTTTCCTGCGGTGGTGCCTCGCTGTCTCCATCATTTTGAGCGGTTTCATCGCTCGTTCCACATGCTGTTAGTGCTAGCGCACTAATAACAGCTGACCCAAAAAGAGTACGTAATCCTTTTTTCATAATGTTATCCCCTATAATTTTTAAAATATTCTAATAGTTAGTAATAATAATAGTACATTGGCCTATTAGTTGTAAACAAAAATATTTTCTACGATAAAGCGTTTTAGCAAACAAGTAATAAAGGAATCAAGAACATTCAATCTTTTCCCCAAATTCAATTAAAATGGTAAAATAATAGTAGTGTGTAAAAAGATGCAATTTTACAAACATCACCTTATATTTAGGTGCGTGTTCAAAAGATCGAAGAAATTCGAGGCGGCGTAGCTAAGAGCAATAGGGACGTATGCTTTTCATACGAGTGCAGCGCACAGGAAAGCCAACTTGAACACCTTTAACCTAAACAAGTTACATTTCGAAAGGAGTACAATCAATGAAGCTAAAACTAGCACTCTTACAAATGGATATTTCTTTTGGGAATCCTGCTGAAAATTTCACAAAAGCACAACAAATGATTAAAAACGCCAGTAAACAGCAACCAGATGTTATCGTTCTCCCAGAGTTATGGACAACAGGATATGATTTAACTCGCCTAGATCAAATTGCTGACCACAAAGGAGAAAAGACAAAACGTGTATTTTCCGAACTTGCCAAGCAATACAACGTGAATATTGTCGCTGGTTCAATAGCTAATCAAACAAACGAAGGTACGTTAAATACGACTTTTGCCTTTAACCGTAAGGGAGAAATCATTGGTGAGTACAGTAAAGTTCATCTGTTTCGACTTATGGATGAAGAAAAATACTTAATTGCGGGGGATGACAAAGGAAGTTTTACGATCGAGGGGATTCCAGCAGCTTCTGTCATTTGTTATGACATTCGCTTCCCTGAATGGATTCGCCGACATGTCCTTGATGGAGCGAAGCTTATGTTCGTTACAGCGGAATGGCCAAAGGCACGTGTTGATCACTGGCGTACCCTTTTGGTTAGCCGAGCGATTGAAAATCAAACTTATGTGATCGCTTGTAACCGTGTTGGAAGTGATCCTAACAACCAATTTGCCGGCCATTCAATGATCATCGATCCTTGGGGTGAGATCATTTCTGAAGGCAATGAAAACGAAATGATTGTTTATGGTGAGATTTCTAGTGATGATGTGACTTCTATCCGCAACCGCATCCCAGTATTTGAAGATCGCCGTCCTCAGCTATACTAACGCTCAGTCACATTTGCACGCGTGCCTCATAAAATGTATGAACAATATGACAAAGAAGGGATGAATATGAGTTTACCTAAGCGCGTGCAAATCAAGCATGACCACACCATTCATTTACGCGAAGCTACTACACCCGATGCTAAACAGCTTCTTGACTTAAGCATTGCCGTTGCTTCCGAGGGCGACACATTGATTGGTACCACGAGAGACTTTCAATTCACTGTCGACCAACAAGTTGAAATGATCCATTTTCATAAGGATCAACCAAAACATATAATGATTGTTGCTGAAGTCGATCAGGAAATTGTCGGTGTCCTCAATTGTTACAGCGAAGCTGCCGAGCGAATGGCACATATCGGTAGATTCGGTATGATTGTCAAAAAAGGCTGGCGAGATGTCGGGGTTGGCAAACAACTGCTTGATGCCTTACTAACATGGGCAAAACAAGAGCCTCAGCTCGAAAAGATTTGTCTTGAAGTGATTGCAACTAACGAACGAGCGATTAACCTCTATAGAGCGTTCAACTTTTTTGAGGAAGGTAAACTAACAAGGCAAGTGAAGTATCATGACAGCGAGTATGCTGACTTACTATTAATGGCAACCTTAACATAATGGAAGAAGAGCGAAGAAAAGAGGTCCTAAAAGGTATATATTTCTTTTGGGACTTCCCCTTTCGCTCCATCTTCATTTGTACAACCTACCTCTACGGTTTTAAGATCACTTTTATACAGTCATCATGTTTCTCGTCAAAAATATCATAGCCTCGTTGTGCTTCTGAGAGTGGGAGTTTGTGGGTAATAATATCTGTTGGATCAAACTGCTCACGCTTGATCATTTCGTATAATTCTGGCATGAAATGAATAACTGGTGCTTGTCCCATTTTTAAGGTAATGTTACGGGAAAAGAAGTCACCTAACGGAAACATATTATATCTCGTTCCATAAACGCCTAAAATGCTGACAATCCCACCTTTACGAACTGCTTGGCTTGCCGTTTGTATTGCTCCCATCGCTCCACCTTGAAGCCCAACGGCTGATTCAATCATTTCAACGGCTGTTTTTTTACCATCCATGCCAACACAATCAATGACCGCATCGGCTCCGCCTTTGGTAATTTCTTTTAAGTAAGTTCCAAAGTCATCAATTTTCGTAAAATCAAACACTTCGACATGATTGGTACGTTTCGCATGTTCTAGTCGATATTGAACGTAATCAACGGCAATCACGCGTTTGGCACCCTTTAACCACGCAAACTTTTGCGCAAATAAGCCAACAGGTCCACAGCCGAGGACAATGACTGTATCGCCGTTTTTGATTTCCGCTTGTTCAACGCCCCAATACGCCGTTGGAATAATGTCTGATAAAAAAAGGAGACTCTCATCTTCTAATTCACAATCTTCTGGTACAACAAAAGGAACAAAATTGCCATAAGGAACGCGTAATAACTCGGCTTGTCCACCTGGATAGCCACCGAATGTACCTGAATAGCCAAAATAAGCCCCTGCTTGGCCATGAAGGTTTGCATTATCACATTGACTTTCTAATTCGTGTGTACAAAAATAACATTGACCACAAGCGATATTAAAAGGGACGACAACGCGATCGCCTTTCTTGACTTTTGTCACTGCTGGACCTACTTCCTCAACGATCCCCATCGGTTCATGACCGATAATATAGCCTTCAGGAAAGTTGGGCATCATTCCGTGAACTAAATGAAGGTCTGACCCACAGATCGCTGTACTTGTAACTGACACGAGAATATCGTCTTCTTTAATTAACTTTGCATCAGGAACCTCTTTAACTTGTACATCTTTAATACCTTGATACGTTACTGCCTTCATACTTAAGCTCCTTTAAGTGTAATAGTCAAGCTACGTTTAATCTCCCTCATTGCCTCTTGTTTATTCTTGTTTATAACACACCGACTAAAGTACACTAGAAGTGTACTTACCATTATTTTCATGGAGGCTTACACATTGTATGGACTTCTTTCAATTCCTATTATTTATTTTCTTATCCATCATTGGGGGTTATATCGGCATGTGGCTCAGACTCCCTGTAGGTTCAATTATCGGAGCGATGTTTGCGGTTGGACTTGCAAAAACATTTATGGTTCTACAGCTTGAACAAACCGTTGTCATATCTTTTTTTATGCAAACAACTCTTGGATTAATGGTCGGTTTAAATTTTTTGAGTTTATCACTTAATGAACTACGAAAATTAAGTATTAGCTTAGTGGCGATCACAGGTAGTGTTTTTGTGATGACAATTGGAATTGGCTATGTCGTTGCTACGTTCACCGGTCTTGATACCGGTCTAACGATTCTGTCTGCAGCACCAGGGGGTATGATTGAAATGGCAACAATTGCAAAAGCCTTATCAATGCACGCACCAATTGTGATTATGCTTCATTTAACTCGTGTATTGTCTGTGATGACGATTTTTCCAATTTTGCTCGAATTTATTTATAGACGACAAAACAAACATGGGGGAAATCAGCTTGAAACGATGGGTCACAACTAGCGCACTTGCATTACTCGGCGGAACGATCGGTTTTTTTAGCGGTTTTCCACTTGGTGCATTACTAGGATCCCTTCTTGTGATTGCAGCCGTACAGTTAAAAACGAAGCAATTACCACCGCTACCAAAAAAAATAAAACGAATCATCCAGATGCTGCTTGGCGGCAGTATCGGTTTGACATTTAATGAGGAAACGTTTGCGGCTTTAGCATCGGTTTGGACTGCGGCACTATTGATCCCACTTTTGCAAATCATGATCGCCTTTTTACTTGCTTACTTTTTAAAGACAACTCTTAAATTTGATCCGTTAACAGCGATTTGTAGTACCGCACCCGCTGGAATGACGGAAATGATTGTCTTAGCTGAAAAGTATCCGATTTCGGTTCCAACCGTTGTCACGATCCACCTATATCGTCTGCTCTTAATTGTTACCGTGACACCATTTATTTTGTACTACTTTTTCAACTAAATCGGTCTTTACCTACAATCACCATCGATATATACGAACCGTTTGCAATGAAAAAACCAACCGCTTCAATTACGGTTGGTTTTCTACAACTGAGATGTCAAAGGTATGGCTGTCATAGATCCGATTTAACTGTTCAGTTGCAAATGTAACAGCCTCTTCAATTGTACCTGTTTGATCAAGAGCTCTTTCAATCATCGCTACGACCTCGTCACTCAATCGCTCATCATAATAAATATGAAAGTTAAATCGAGTCTCACCTTTGTCAATGATTCTGGAAGCCTGCAAGTCATGATGATACGCTCGCAACTCTTGGTAATCATCGACATTGACGCGAACCGTGACATGACCCTCTGTCGTTTGAACTTCCCGAACATACCCATGCGAATAAATCCCGTCAACGATGACATAGTCGTTAGTTAATGACAAAATCTTTTGTTGATGATCCACCGACTCCACATGTTCCTCAGTCACAAAAACGTCATTCAAATAGACATGTTCAACAAACGTTTGCTCGATCACAAAAAACATCACAACTAACACCAATACAAATAAAAATGCGGGTACCGTTTGATATTTCTTATTTTTTTCTAAATTTTTCTTTTTTAACATTTTTGCTAAACTATAAGAGAAGAGCGTTGTTAAAACAATAAAAATAAGTGCATAAATTACAATTAATGTCCATTGTGATGTTAGTAGCGTCATTTCATCAAATCCTTTTTCTTTTTTCCATTCTTAACAATAACAACATTGGCTAAGTCAATGCAACTCATACTTACGACCTTGTCGCCCGACATGTGCTCTTATTCACTGCTCATATGTACTTTTCGAATGATTTTTCACAAATGAAGCGATATGATATGATACTAGAAGTCTAATGATTGAATCGAGGGATAAACATTGAAAGTAATTGCAACGACATTAAACGCAAAATATATTCATACATGCCTAGCATTACGCTGCTTAAAAGCCTATGCAGAACCTGATTTACCTGTTGAGATTGTTGAATATACAATTAAAGATCCAGCTATGAATGTCGTATCCGATTTATATAGCAAAGATCCAGATGTCATTGGCTTCTCATGTTACATTTGGAACATAGAAGAAACAATCGAAATTGTAAAAATGCTAAAAAAAGTAAAGCCAGAGGTAAAAATCGTCCTTGGTGGTCCTGAAGTCTCTTATGATGTTAAGGATTGGCTTGAACGTATTCCTGAAGCTGATTATATCGTTGTCGGTGAAGGCGAAGAAACGTTTAAACAGTTACTTGAAGAATTAAATAGTGAAGAGAAGCTACATATGGTATTTGGTCTTGGGTATCGCAAGAATGGTGACGCTGTTGTAAACCCACCTCGCCCAAAACTAGATTTAAACCAGATTCCTTCACCATACCGTTTCCAAGAAGACAGAGCAGCTCTTAACAAGCGAGTGACCTATTTTGAGACAAGTCGCGGCTGTCCATTTAGCTGTCAATTTTGCCTATCATCCATTGAAGTTGGGGTTCGCTACTTTGATATTGAACGTGTCAAAGATGATTTACTCTATCTAATCAACAGCGGAGCAAAATTAATTAAGTTCGTGGATCGTACCTTCAACATCAAACGAGATTATGCACTGGAGATTTTTCAGTTTTTAATCGATAACCATGGCGGTGCTGTCTTCCAATTTGAAATTACAGCCGATATTATGCGTCCTGAAGTCTTAGATTTCTTAAATGAACATGCACCACCAGGCATTTTCCGTTTTGAAATTGGGGTCCAATCAACCAATGATGAAACGAACGATCTTGTGATGCGAAGACAAAACTTCGAAAAGCTAAAACGCACAGTCGCCCTCGTCAAAGAAGGAGGTAAAATTGATCAACACCTTGATTTGATTGCAGGGTTGCCGGAAGAAGATTATCACTCGTTTCGTAAAACCTTTAACGATGTTTTCGCCCTCCGCCCTGAGGAATTACAGCTTGGCTTTTTGAAAATGCTGCGCGGTACAGGTTTACGTTTGCGTGCTGAGGACCACGGTTACGTTTACATGGATCATTCACCTTATGAAATACTCGGTAACAATGTTCTTCCGTTCTCGGACATCATTCGTATCAAACGTGTCGAGGATGTTCTTGAGAAGTACTGGAACGACCATCGCATGGATCATACCATCGAATTTTTAGTTGAACATGAATTTGATTCAGCATTTGATTTCTTCCAAGCCTTTGGAGACTATTGGGACGAAAAAGGCTGGTCTCGCATTGGTCACCAACTAGAAGATCTCTTCAGACGCTTGCATCAGTTTTTGACGGATCGAAACGAAACAAAGCACCTAGAAACCATTATTGGGTTGCTTACCTATGATTATTTTCATAATCATAAGCATAAGCCAAGAACGTCTTGGACGACGTTTGCATTAACGAAAGAAGAGCAATCCAACTATTTAAAAGTGTTAGCAAGCCATCCAGAGTTTGTATCTAGCGAGTTTCAAGCCCTTGGTCTTTCCGAAAAAGACCTTCATAAACATACGATGATTGATGTTCTTCCATTTGACATCCACCATTATTTAGTAACAGACGAAATCAAACCAGCTGAAACTCTACTGATTGCCTATTATCACCCGAAAGAGTTACAATTGTATCCGTTTAGCTGCAAGCTATCTTCACTTTTAACACATATCAAAAATGAAAGGTAGGGGCCCTAAGATGAATGAGGTTATTCGTACATTAACAAATCACAGATCGATACGTACTTTTACTGATAAACAAGTCCAAGAACAGGATATCGATGCGATCGTAAAAGCAGCTCAAGCTGCACCTTCCTGGGTCAATGGACAGCAAGTAACAATTATTTCAGTCACCGATGAACAAAAGAAGCAAAAGCTCTCAGAGCTTGTTGGTCATCAGGCAAGTGTCGCTCAAGCACCACTATTCTTTGTTTTCTGTGCTGATTTTTACCGAACAAGTATCGCTTCAGACATTGAAAATGAACCACTTCATGCCGTTTGCGACATTGACTCTTTACTTGTCGGTGCAACAGATGTAGGTCTCGCTCTAGGCAATGCAATCGCAGCGTCAGAATCTCTTGGATTAGGTATTGTACCGATTGGTGGTATTCGCAGAAACGCATTAGAAGTCATTGAATTATTAGAGCTACCAAACTATGTAATCCCAATTTCTGGACTATGTATCGGTTATCCGAACGAAGATCCAGGTCAAAAACCACGCTTTCCAAAAGAAGCGATTCTCCATGAAGAAGTTTACAATACGGCCGATACAAAACAGCAAGTGATCGACTATGATCAGACAATGTCGATGTACACACGTGAACGCACCAATGGTGAAAGCGATGATGGCTGGACGAAACGAATCGCTGGATTTTACAATAAGCAGTACTATAAAGATGTTCCAGCAATGTTAAGAAAACAAGGCTATGATATCAAAAATTTATAACGTTAAAACTCAAATACTTCTCACCCTCTTGGGCTTTCTATCTGGAAGCAAGAGGGTTTTGTTTGTCTTTTTATTTTTTTAAAAGATTCCTTACTAATACAAGTCTTTTTTTCATACATATACAAAGACGAAAATAATGAGTTGGAGTGAAGCCTATGCCACCTTACAGATGGGGAATTGATTCTGCCGCAGCTGCTGATATGAACCTATTTGAATGTGTTGTTGATAATTTTGGTTACCCTGATTATTGGGGACGATACTTAACGACGGTTCCGGGTGTTAGTGAGGGTCTGAGTGAAGAGGAGATCCGCTTCCTTCGCGGTAGTGGTGTACGAATTATGCCGATTTACAATGTCTTTCGCCAGTCCGTCATATACGCTCGAGGAAAGGAAGATGCGAGGCGAGCAATACGAAATGCACGGCGTCTTGGCATTCGCCAAGGAACAGTGATCTTTGCCAACGTTGAACACTTTTTTAATGTTGACGCCGGATGGATTCAAGGTTGGGTCGATGAAATGTACCCGAGTGGTTATAAACCTGGATTTTACCACGATCCGGTTAGAGGTCAATTTAGCGATGCGTATTGCCAAGCGATTGAAGAAAGTGACCGCGTACGTACACAATCGATTTTGTGGAGTGCTGAACCCGAGCCTGGTGTAACAACTCGAGCAAACAAACCTGAATTTAATCCTGCGACACCGCCATGTGAAGCGAATGTTTGGGCATGGCAATATGGACGTGACGCTGACGAGTGCCCAATCGATACGAATTTGATTGACCAACGTCTATTTGATGACTTATGGTAACAGCACATACCAGAACTTATCAATTTAACCCAAGAAATCGGTTCATATCCTGTTTCTTTTCTTCATAGACTTGATTAGCTAACGAAATCAATGATTCAGTCTGTGTCACATCATCAAAAGGTACTTCCCCAGATAACTTTTCATTAACCCGATAAAATTGCTCACCGAGTAAAAGCTGACAATGGTAAGACAAAGATTCTGAAGAAAGGTGTAAGGCGAAATCAAGTAGCTTAGGTGTGACTGTAAATGGTCGCCACTTAATCGGAAACCACTTTCTAATCCCCCATGCATGGCCTTTTTTGGGCGAGAAGCGAATATCCTGCTGACCTGTTCCTAATGAGAAAATGTGAATATCCTCTAACTTTTTATGATAATGATGGAGTGCTTCAGTTAGGCAAAGTAATGACGGGTTATTTGCCCACAAGCCTCCATCAATCGTTAATAATTGTTTAGTTGTATTGGGTGGAAAGTAAAGCGGTGCAGAGCACGAAGATAGTACGGCATCCCATAAAAACACCTCTTGGTCCTTTGCTTCGCTTTCCTCCCCAAACTTTGTACGATACACGTGTGGTTCTCCGTGGGTAATGTCGACGGACGGAATTAACAAGGGCTGATGGATATCTGCTAGCATTGTATCCCCCAATTCTTGCTTCAAAAACCGTCGCAAGTGCTTATCCGTATAGACTGTTTTAAACAATCCAAATTGCGCTTGCTTTACAAAAATTTGTTTCCCATACGTTCGATAACGCTCTAATAAGTCAGCCATTGGTTTTCCTGTTGCAATCGCCCCCGCAATGATCGCCCCTGTACTTGTACCAGCAATCATGTCAAACAACTCATGTATTGGTCGATTATGATCTTCTTCTAAACGCTTGAGAATTGCAACAGGAAACACACCACGTATTCCACCACCATCAATTGCGATAATCTTCATAAGTCCTCCACCTGTTCTTCCAGTGCTCAGATTCGTCTACTAGATAGTGTCTCCTGTTCGTGATATTTCTAATACAACGTCAAAAATCGAGCTAATCTTTTAGGTGGATATCTTCAATAGCTGTTTGGTCAAATTGACTGATACGTTCGATCATTGGCGGATGTGTGTAGCGGAACCACTTCACAAGTGTTGGTGGACTCACATCACTTAAACCCGCGATCGTTAGCTGCTGAAACGCATCGATCGCAGCCTCTGGATCACCTGTCATCTCAATCGCATAGCTGTCTGCTTGATATTCATACTCCCGGGAAACAAGGTTCGAAAACGGACTCACTGCAAACGAGAGAAGCGAGAAAATGAGCAACAAGATCGGCACTGTTGCTATATCTGACGGTGTAGTAATACCTAAACGTTCTCCAAAGCGTTTGACACTCCAGTTGAGGAGTCGGTACCCAAGATATAGTCCAAAGAACGACAAAACGATTGAGCCGACCACTAGCAGCGGTAAATGATTCAATACAAAATGTCCGATCTCATGAGCCATTACAAATAACACAGCCTCTTCGCTCATCACCTCTAACGTTGTATCCCATAACACGATGCGTAGATGATCACCAATCCCAGTCACATAGGCATTGAGGGCATTTGTTTTTTCAGACATATTAACTTCATAGACGCGGTCGGCAGCAATATCTGCATCAGCTGCTAACTGCAAAATCTGTTGCTCGAGCTGCTGATCTTGGATCGGATAAAAATCATTATAGAGAGGATCGATAACGACCGGCTGCATGTACATCATCACTAATGTAAATGGTATCGATAATAGCCATGTATAGAACCACCAACGCTTTTTGCTGACTTTCATTAATTGATAAATGACGACGACCATGATTGTCAATAGTATGACCCCTACCCAAAAGCTTATCAGTTCCTCTCTGAACCAATCAGAAAACAACTGTGTTGAGACCTGATATTCTTTTGCTAACTGATAGTTGTACCATTTAAGTGGAAAAGTAAGAGCCCAAGTTATGAGGGAAAGCAACGTTACGTAAATGGCTGTATGTACGATAGAGTACCTTGTGACATCCCCTGACCATGTTCGGAAGCGCTGCGATAAACCTAGAATGAGAACAACTAAGTAAATCAGCCACTCTAATGGAATATTAATGAAATAGATCAAATTGCGAAACGTCGCGAACTCTTGTGATAACGTCAACTGTTCTGCTGTCATAAATGTCTGTGGATCAGCCGCGGTCCCAACGAGTGTTTCTGGAATGCTCGTGTCCACACGGAACAAATACCAGCTGATGGCAAGACTATATACAAGAAATAAGAGTAGAAAAACAAGTAAATGTTTGCGCAAGGTCCACCTCTCCCTTGATCCTGTCATTAACTCAACCTACTCTATTCTTATAAAGCTTGTTTGCTTTTCATGCTTCTTTTCTGTAAAAATGAATTGTATTTGCTGTTAGTTGTAATTGAACTTCACTAACTGACAATTCTTTGACCTCCGCTAGTTTATGTATTACATCCCACAAAAATAAAGGTGTCGTTGCTTTTCCCTCAAATGGTCCATTAAACCGCCATGGTCCATCGGTTTCAATCAGCAGCTGATCAAGCGGAACACGGCTAGCCAGCTGCTGATCTCGCTCACGATAAACAACTTCAGGAGTAACAGATATAAAATAGCCAGCTTCTATCATCTTAGTTAACGTATCAGCGTCAGCTTTTAACCAATGAAAGTGAGCTGCTTTTATCTTATGATGCTGAAGGACGGCCAATGCCCGTTTTGCTTTATCATGAACAGCATGAATTGCAACAGGAAGCTGTTGCTGTTTGGCCTGTTGAAGAAATTCACTAAATACGTTCAGGTGCTTCTGCCATTCCCTTTCATTTAGCTCGGCTATACTATAATGTGGCAATCCGATCTCACCGATCGCATCAATCAAATCACGTTCGTTATTTAAAAGCGAAAAGATTTCATTGAGCTCATGATCGGTTGGCGGTTGCTGTTCCGGGTGATAGCCAATAGCAGCGATAATAAAATTAGGAAATTCCTGCTTAAGTCGTAACGTTCGATAAGATGAAGCTAGATCGGTGGAAACCGCTACAACTTGTGTAATGCCTGCATCTTGCCAGTGATCGATCATCAATTCAAGCTGATCATGTGGATATTTATCGAGATGAAGATGTGCATCAATCATTTGTTTCCCTTCTTCCCACTGACTTACTTATTTTTTTTGCAAATGCGTCAGCTGCAGCAAACATTTGCTCATATTCTGTTCGACTAGCAAGAACAACATTTCCAAAATGGAGATGATCAATGACCTCTAATCCACAAAATGAAAAAATACCATCACCTAAGGTTTGATAGATACTTTTGAGCATTCCTGTTTGCTGATACTCTTCTTTCGGTGTCCCCGACGTACAAATGGTCGCTACCTTTTTCCCAGTTAGTTTTGGAATTGGACATTCGCCATCAAGTTCATATGCAAATCGGTAAGAAAAAACACGATCAATATAGCCCTTACCTAGTGCGGGAAGTCCCGCCCACCATACCGGAAACACCAATGTAATCACATCTGCTGCTTCGATGTATTCGTGTTCTGCCTTTACATCTTGTCTGTACATGCCATGAAACGATTCCTCATACTCGGTTTGAGTGAGCAAGGGATCAAAGTTTAGTTCATATAATCGTCTGACAACGACATGTTCACCTAGTTTTACAAGCGCAGATTCATAGGTCCTTAATAGAGCTCCATTGAAGCTATCTCGAGTTGGATGCATATAAATAATCAAATGATTGGCCATAACTTCCGTCTCCTTTGCTTCAATTATAGTACCTGATAAATCTCAAGATCCATTTTCAAACATAAAAAACGCCAAAAAAATAAGTAGTGTAACCACACTACATCAATCTATTGCCTTGCGATCGTCATCGCTTCTTTCATCATTTGAACCATCTGTGTTGTTGCTACACGTGGTTTTCGATTAAGGTGTTTCTTTAAGCGCATACAGCAATCTTCATATAAGTTAAAGGCTTTTGATAACTTATTTTTACGATAATAACTATACATTAAGAGTCGATATGCCTCTTCCCATTTCTCATCAACTACTAATATAGTTTCACAAACTTCAATCGCTTTATCAAATTGTTCCTCTGCCACAAATAACTGGGCAAGTTTTTCAGAAGCTTGTAAGTATAACTGAGTACGGTCTTCGGTATGAGTTGATGTAACTGGAGGTACATGCGCAAGGTCGAGTATGCTTAGCGCCTGAATCAATTTCTGCTTTGCTCGATCACGGTTTCTTTCTTCAAGACCTTCATCAATTAAATCCTTAAATGTACGTTCATTGAATAGCATAGGAGCGTGCTCGTTCGCATGTTGCATATAAACACCTCTTTCCATAACTTTTAATAGAAAGCGCTTTCCCTATTTACAAAAGAAAAAGAAGGTACTTCATACTTCATTCGCTTATAAGTTTTCTCAATATTTAATATTTTAACACAATTTAACTTTTATTTGGAGTCAAATCAATAAGAAAATCTAATTTATCCCTATATTTATGCAGAACTCTAGTGTTAGTTGGTTAGTAATTAGTCGTTAGGAAAAAAACTGACTTCCCAGTTCCTCCATTAACTTCTTTCAAACTAATTTATTCGTTATAACCAAATGTTTCCGAGTGGGAAACATTCCCTTCACTTATCAACCACCGTTCGTAATGGCACCACTCCGAGGGAACTCTGAGCGGATCCACACTAATGATGGCTCTGCTATTTTAATTCTAGCAGAGCCACTTTTAACTACACTCGTGGATATTCCTGGATGAGCGGGTGTAGCATCATTTCATCGATGACGACATGTTTTGGAGCGCTCGCCATATATACAACAGCATCAGCGACGTCATCGGCTTTTAGCCAATCTTCCTTATGAGGTTCACCTTGCTTTGATTGATTAAAATACGTATCGATCATTCCCGGATTTATCGTACCAACACGAATGCCATACTCCCTTACTTCTTGTGCTAATGACCCGGAAAAGGCCTGAACGGCATATTTTGTGGCGGTATAGGCCGTTCCTTTTGGCATCGTACGTCTCCCAACATCAGAAGAGATCGTAATAATCGTTCCTTCTTCCCTCTCCTTCATATGAGGTACGACAGCTTTTGAACACAAAAATACGCCTTGTACATTAATGTTAAATAGTCGTTGCCACTCTTCAAGCGTGATATCTTCGATGTACTTAAAGAGACCTACCCCAGCATTGTTTACAAGGGTATCAATCGAACCGAACTGCTTGAGTGTAGCCTCTACAAATGCTTCAACATCACTTTCTTCTGACACATCTGCTTGACAGGCAAGCGCACGATAGCCAGCTTGTGTTAACTCTTCTGCAACCTCATGAATGTCAGATGAACGTCCAACAATCGTTACGTTCATGCCTTCTTTTGCTAACTTCCAAGCAATCGATTTACCAAGACCTCGAGACGACCCAGTTATAATCGCCGTTTTATTTTCTAACATATCATTCATTCCCTTCAGATGACACTTTCGTGTTGTAGTGTTCCCATCCATTATTTTGACATAACAAAAATACAAGCACAAAACAACTGCCTGTATGATTGCTCGTATGGTCAATGCTAATCAGCTATTATAGACAACCGTTTAAGGGCTGTTCCTAAAGATTCATTCATCCCTTAGGACAGCCCTTAAACACGCACACTAACGGTCATATAAATCAAGTAGTTGTCTCACCGCAAGCGTAGCTGATGCCTTCCCATCAATGACATTTTGTTCAACCATTGGCATGCTCTTTACAACCTCTGGGTGTTGATAAAAGCGTGACATCAGTTGGTCTTCGATTAATGTTTTCATCCAATCTAATGTTTGCTTCCGCCTACGCTCCTCAAAGAGACCATTTTTTACTGTGATCTCTTTATACTCATGAACAACATCCCAAATCGTCGGCACTCCTTCACCCGTTAACGCAGAGACAGTATAGGCTTTCGTCTCCCATCCTTCTGTTGCTGGCTGTAAATAATGGAGCAAACGATTGTACTCAACCTTCGCATTTAAAGCGGCTTGTTTATTTTGTCCATCCGCTTTATTAATGAAAATCGCATCCGCAATTTCCATGACTCCTTTTTTCATGCCTTGGAGCTCATCTCCAGCCCCGGTTAACATTAATACTAAAAAGAAATCCACCATCGAACGAACCGTGATTTCACTTTGTCCGACTCCAACCGTTTCAACAATGATAACATCAAACCCAGCAGCCTCACAGATCAATAGCGTTTCTCGGCTTTTTCTAGCGACTCCCCCGAGCGTACCGCTAGAAGGGGATGGTCTGACAAAGGCATTTTTATTCCTTGATAATTGCTCCATCCGCGTTTTATCACCGAGGATACTTCCTCGTGAGACGCTACTCGATGGATCGACGGCTAACACGGCAACTTTATGTCCACGCTCGCAAAGCATAGAGCCAAAGGACTCGATTAACGTACTTTTCCCTGCTCCAGGAACACCGGTAAAACCAATCCGAACTGAATTTCCTGTATGGGGCATTAACTGTTGTAATACCTCTTGTGCGATCTCCATATGGGCTTGTGAGTTACTCTCAACAAGCGTAATCGCTTGAGCAATGATCGCTCGGTTTCCTTCTAACACACCATTAACATAATCATCGACCGTTAACTTGCGGCGACGAGGGATAGAGCGAGCTGGACGTGTCTCTTTGTTTGACTCTTTTTCGCGACTCATTCCATCATGTCCCCCTTCGATCCCATCCAAATAATTCGTCGTAAACGCTTGATTTGGTTGTTTGGGTGTCCATTCTGGCCGGTCTTTTTTATTCATTGCCGTCATCTTCGTACCCTAAGCGACGATTAACCTCTTCTAAAACCTTTTGTGCTGCCACTGGGATTACTGTACCTGGTCCAAAAATAGCCGCTGCGCCATTTTCCTGCAGGTAGTCATAATCTTGGGCTGGAATAACACCACCAATAACAACAATGATGTCTTCACGACCAAGCTTTTTCAACTCTTCTACCACTTGTGGAAGCAACGTTTTATGGCCTGCTGCAAGTGAACTCATTCCGAGCACATGAACATCATTTTCAACCGCTTGCAAGGCAGCTTCTTCCGGAGTTTGGAATAACGGACCGATATCGACATCAAATCCCATATCAGCAAACGCCGTTGAAATCACTTTCGCACCACGATCATGACCATCTTGCCCCATTTTAGCAACCATAATCCGAGGTCTACGCCCTTCATTAACCGCAAATTCATCGGCCATCTCACGTACAACTTTTACTTCTTCTTCCTCACCAAACTCTGAGCTATATACACCACTAATCGACCTAATCACCGCCTTGTGACGCCCGACAACCTTTTCATAGGCGTCAGAGATTTCACCTAAGCTTGCACGTGCACGAGCCGCTTCAACCGCAAGCTCTAACAAGTTACCTTCACCTGTTTCAGCTGCCTTCGTAATTGCATTAAGGGTAGCATCAACTTTCGCTTGATCACGTTCAGCTCGTAATGTTTCTAAACGACGAAGCTGTGCTTCACGAACCGCTGTGTTGTCGATATCAAGGATCTCTAATGGATCTTCTTTCTCTAACCGATATTTGTTCACACCGATCACCGCTTCTTTTCCAGAATCGATGTGTGCTTGACGACGGGCTGCCGCTTCTTCAATTCTCATTTTCGGAAGACCTGTTTCAATCGCTTTTGCCATTCCGCCAAGTTCTTCAATTTCTTCGATATGTGCCCACGCTTTTTTAACGAGTTCTGCAGTTAACGATTCGACGTAATATGAACCGCCCCACGGGTCAAGCACATTTGTAATTCCTGATTCATCTTGTAAGTAAAGTTGTGTATTACGGGCAATTCGCGCTGAGAAGTCAGTTGGCAACGCAATTGCTTCATCAAGTGCGTTCGTGTGCAACGATTGTGTATGCCCCAGCGCTGCTGCCATCGCTTCTACACACGTTCGAACAACATTGTTGTACGGGTCTTGCTCCATGAGGCTCCATCCCGAGGTTTGTGAATGCGTTCGTAACGCTAGTGATTTTTCATTTTTCGGGTTAAATTGCTTCATTAATTTCGCCCAAATTAAACGACCGGCACGCATTTTTGCCACTTCCATATAGTAGTTCATGCCAATCGCCCAGAAAAACGATAACCGCGGTGCAAACGCATCAATATCAATGCCAGCTTTTAGTCCGGTTTTGACATATTCTAATCCGTCAGCTAATGTGTAGCCTAATTCAATATCAGCCGTTGCCCCTGCTTCTTGCATATGATAGCCAGAAATACTAATACTATTAAACTTCGGCATATGCTTTGACGTATATTCAAAGATATCAGCAATCGCTTTCATAGATGCTTCTGGAGGGTAAATATACGTATTACGAACCATGTACTCTTTTAAAATATCATTTTGAATCGTACCAGCTAACTGTTCCTTTTTAACTCCTTGCTCTTCTGCTGCCACGATATAAAACGCCATAATCGGAAGAACAGCACCGTTCATCGTCATTGATACCGACATTTGATCAAGCGGAATCCCATCAAAAAGGATTTTCATATCTAAAATCGAATCTACCGCGACACCCGCTTTACCAACATCACCGACAACTCGTGGGTGATCGGAATCATAACCTCGGTGAGTTGCAAGGTCAAAGGCAATCGATAACCCTTTTTGCCCTGCCGCTAAGTTACGACGATAAAATGCATTACTTTCCTCAGCTGTCGAAAACCCAGCATATTGCCTTACCGTCCATGGCCGCGCTTTATACATAGCTGGATACGGTCCACGGAAGAATGGAGGAATCCCAGCTACATAATCAAGGTGTTTCATGCCTTCAGTATCTTCTTTCGTATATAACGGTTTCACGTCAATTTGTTCAAGCGTCTTAAAGAGAAGGTCATCGACGGGTTTCCCTGTCACTTCTTCTGCTTGCACTCGCCATTTTGCTACATCTTCCATTTCGGACGGTTCTTTATATACGATTTGTGAAAAATCCGGTCTACTCATGATAGCGTGACTCCTTTCTCTTGTTGAAGCTTTGCAAGCACTTCGTAACAATTTGAACCGATGTGGATAAAACCATCTAAACCTGCTGCTTCAAACAATGCTCTATCTTCTTCTGAAGGCTTTCCTGCTAGGAACACGGATGTCTCTGACTTTGATTCTTTCACTTGTTTCGTGATTGGAGCTACCATCTCTTGATAACTCTCATCTTTTCCGCAAATGACAACGATTTCAGCATTTGCTTCTAGCGCTGCTTCTGCTGCCTCATTTGCTTGATCAAAACCATCATTTTTGATCACTTCAAACCCACCAACTTCAAAGAAACCAGTAATAAAGTCAGCACGTGCTTTGTGGCTTGGGATTGGACCAAGGTTTGCCAAGAACACCTGTGGTCGCTTACCTGTTTTCTCATACATCTCTTCTGTTTTCTTCCGTAACTGTTCAAACTTCTCTGCACCGCGCCCTTGTGGAATCGCTGTTACTTCTATCGAATTCGTTGTCTTGCCAAGAGCTTCTGCGAGATCAGCAATCGTCGCTCCTTCTTTTGCAGCCCGAATCGCTTGCTCGATCCGGTCGGTACCTGTTGCCTGCTTTACTTCAACAAGATTGTAAACACGTCCCGCTTGTTCAACTGCTGCAATATGATTAGCAATGGCTGATTGATCATCTTCTGGCTTAATGTTGACTGGCTTTTCAGTCATATTGGCATACATGTTTGTACCTACAAATTTATCCTTGCGATGCTCAATATTTTTGGCTCGTTTTTCACGTACCTCAGCTACTTTCGCTTGTGGTTGCCCTGATTGTAGCGCTTGAATGATGCCACCAGTTGCTTCAATGTCTTGGAATACACTCCAAATCTTGTTCGCTAACTCATCCGTTAATACTTCTACATACCATGAACCACCTGCTGGGTCCGCTGTTTTGGTAATATGAGCTTCTTGCTGTAAGATGATTTGCGTGTTGCGAGCAATTCGCCGCGAGAACGCCGTCGACTTCTGGATCGGTTCATCAAATGGGCTAACGTGTAGACTATCAACGCCACCGACCGCTGCTGCAAATGCTTCCGAAGTACCGCGCAACATATTTACATACGGGTCATAGACAGTCTTCGTCCATGCCGACGTTCGCCCATGGATGATCATTTTTTGTGCCTCTTTATTGCCTACAAATGCTTTTACTATCGTTGACCAAAGTGTACGGGCTGCACGAAGCTTTGCAACCTCAATGAAATAATCAGATCCAATAGAAAATGAAAATCGAATTCTTGGGGCGATGTCATTAACATCCATACCACGCTCTTGTAATGCTGCTACATACTCTGTTGCAGTGGCAAGCGCATAGGCAACTTCCTCTACCGCACTTCCTCCACCATCATGATACGGATGACCTTTGACAAGGATCGTTTGTAGTTCTGGAGCTTGTTGTTTTGCCCAAGCAGTTACGTCAGCCATCAAGTCATAAGCCGTATCCAAATCATAAGAAAGTGAGCCAGTGCTCACCAATTCAGCAATCGGATCCATGCCAATGCACCCTTTTACTTCTTTTACCTTTTGCTCCTGCAAGTACGCAGCAACAAGCGTTAGAATAGGTACTGACACCTCACCTGAATCGATATGAACAGGAACACTGCCTAAGTCAATGTTAGAAAGCGCTTGCTTAACATCTGCTAGTGTTGAAACCGATAATCCGTCTACTCCAACATTTTCTTGGTCTTCATTTGCATTCTTTCCTGCACGTGTCACTTTATCTAAGCGTATATTTAAAACCGTTTGCCCTTTACTTAAGTCATGGCGACTCACTTCGTTAAAAGCAATTGGTGTTGAAACGGCAATTTCTTGAGCAACTTCCCATGCTTTTTCTGTAACTTGCGTACCACGTGTATAAGGACGATGGCCCGGAAGTTGAGACAGGTTCTCTTGATCTGGCAAGTCTTCATCACGGTACATCGGTTGAAGGTCAATACCTTCATACGTTTTTGTAATTAACTTTTTTTCGAATGAGGCCCCCTTAAGGGACTTCTCGGTTACTTTTCGCCATTCTTCATAGGTTGGTATTGGAAATTCCCAAAATTGTTCGAGATCCTTCTTTACGTTATCTTTGCTCATAACAAAATGCGGCAAGAGTTCTAACTCATATCAATCAAGTTTTTTTCGAACCCTTACCGCTCACTCCCTTCTATTTATAGTTTAGTAGTTAATAGTTTTTTCTTCTCTCTCACCGTGCATTCAAGGTCTCACTCCATGAATCTCCTATCTTACTTCTCTATATCTCTTTATCTATGTGCAAATCATATAAGCACCTATCTATTAACTATGAACTATAATGGAATGTTTCCATGCTTCTTATATGGTAAGTCTTTTTTCTTATTACGAAGCATTTCAAGCCCCATCGCTAAACTCTTTCTCGTATCACGCGGATCAATCACATCATCGACAATTCCGTTAGCCGATGCGACGTATGGGTTAGCAAACTTTTCACGATATTCTTCGATCTTCGCTGCTCTCGTCGCTTCCGGATCGTCACTTTCACGAATTTCTTTTGCAAAAATAATATTTGCCGCTCCACCTGGTCCCATAACAGCAATTTCTGCATTCGGCCATGCAAAGACAAGGTCAGCACCGATCGCTTTACTATTAAGAGCAACGTAGGCCCCGCCATACGCTTTACGTAAGATGACTGTAATCTTCGGAACCGTTGCTTCTGAATAGGCATATAAAATCTTCGCACCGTGACGGATAATTCCACCGTGCTCTTGTTGAACACCTGGGATAAACCCACTAACATCCTCAAACGTGATTAGTGGGATGTTGTAGCAATCACAGAAACGGATAAAGCGAGAACATTTGTCAGATGAATCGATGTCTAAGCCACCAGCCATCATCTTTGGATTATTGGCAATGATCCCAACAGTCTCACCGTTGATACGTCCAAACCCAACGACAATATTTTTGGCAAAGTTCGGCTGAACTTCCATGAAATCTTCATCATCAACGATCCGGTTAATCACTTTACGGACGTCGTATACTTTTGTTCCATCAACTGGAACGATATCTATTAACTCATCAATGCGCTCACCGATCGCTCGCGCTTCTTGTGGTGCTTTCACCGGTGTTTTTTCTTTGTTATTTGGAGGCAGGAATTCAATGAGACGTCGAACCTCGTTTAGAACCTCCTCTTCGGTTGAACCTGTAAAATGGGCATTCCCACTTACCGTAGAATGAACACGAGCACCACCAAGATCTTCACCATTAATTTTTGCTCCGGTTACACTCTCGATTACTTTTGGTCCAGTAATAAACATTTGGCTCGTCTTCTCAACCATAAATACAAAATCTGTAATCGCTGGCGAGTAAACAGCCCCACCTGCACATGGACCCATAATTACTGAAATTTGTGGAATCACACCTGAATAAATCGAATTTCGATAGAAAATCTTTCCGTATCCATCAAGTGAGAGTACGCCTTCTTGAATACGTGCACCGCCTGAATCATTCAAGCCGATGATTGGGGCGCCGTTTTCAGCAGCGAGATCCATAATTTTAACAATTTTCTCAGCATGCATTTCACCAAGTGCACCGCCAAAAACGGTAAAGTCTTGAGCAAATAAGAAGATTAGTCGCCCATTGACTTTTGCATACCCAGTGACGACCCCTTCCCCTGGCGCTTCACCAGCGCCAAAGTCTAGACCACGATTTTCAATGAAGGGGTTTATTTCAACAAATGTATCTTCATCTACAAGAAGATCGATACGCTCTCTTGCTGTTAACTTCCCGCGCTCATGTTGAGCATCGATCCGTTTATCACCACCGCCGAGCTTTACCTTTTCCCGGCGTTCTTCCATAATTTCAATCTTATCGAAAATATCCATATGGCTATTCCTCCATTTCCGAATTTCAGTTCAAATAGTTACGACTTACGATTGTTTAACGAGGAATAATGGCTGACCATATTCAACAAGCTGTCCGTTTTCAACAAGGACTTCAACAATTTCACCGTTAACTTCAGCTTCTAGCTCATTCATTAATTTCATTGCTTCAACGATACAAACAACAGAATCTGTTGATACTTTGTCACCCGCTTTTACATACGGATCAGCGTCTGGAGATGGCGCAGAATAGAACGTTCCAACCATTGGAGATGTAATCTTGTGAAGAGTCTCATCGTCAAGATTAGCTGCTGGTTTCGCTTCTTGTTGCTCCTCTTGTTTTGGGGCTTCTTCCTTTACTGGTGCAGCTGGCGCTGGCGCCGGTGCTTGCGTTTCTTGGACTGGAGCTGGCGCCGGCGCTGCTGTTTGATCAACCGTTACTGCGCCTTGTTTACGAATCGTAATTTGCTCTTTGCTTTCTCCCTTAATAATTAACTCTCCTACCGTTGAACGATCCACCGCACGAATAAGTTCTTTGATTTCATTGATTTTTAACATGTTAAGCACTCCTTTAAATCATTGGTTTATTTGTTGTGTGTGCTGCTTTGTCTTCAAGAAAAAGCGAGCATATTCTTCCTTTTCCAACGCCTCTTTCGTTAACGTTGAATGTAAGACGAGGTCGGCATAAATTTCTGCGATCTCTTCAATCGAGTAGCGACCCGTTGATTTATACCATTTATACGTCCAGTTTATCATACCAAAAATCGCCATAGACATGATAGGGACTGGGAGCTCTTGACGAAATTCTCCACTATCAATTCCCTCGCGAACGACCTTAAACATCATTTCTTTATACTCGTCACGCTTCTTTTTGATTTCATCAAAATAATCTGGCGATAGGTATAGACTTTCTTGATAAAAAACTGTCACATGTGCACGGTACATATCAAACATCATAACAAAAGACTTGACCGTTTCATATAACCGTTCCGTCGGTGTATCAAAATTTTCATATGCCTCATGTGCTTTATCGAGGACATAGGTGATAAATGAATCATGAATCGTATAGAGAAGCTCATCTTTCGACTTGAAATTGTGGTAAAAGCCACCTTTTGAGGTCTTGCTTTCCTTTACAATCTTATCTACCGTCACTGCATGAAATCCCTTCTCCTCAAAGAGATGCAGCGCTGCATCCATGATGCGCTCCTTTGTTGTTTTTTCGGCCATACCTTATTCACCTACTTTAGCCATCAAACCTGTTTCATTGCTTTTAAACCTTGTTATCTTCTAAAAACTTCGTATTAAAGTCACCAGCGACAAAATCTTTATGCTCTAACAAGCGTAAATGGAACGGGATTGTCGTATCTACACCTTCAACGACGAATTCACTTAACGCTCGTTTCATACGGTCGATCGCTTCTTGACGATCCTTCCCATGAACGATTAGCTTTGCGACCATTGAATCATAAAACGGTGTAATTGTGTACCCAGGATAAACGGCACTATCGACTCGAACACCTAGCCCACCTGGTGGTAAATACATGTCAATTTTCCCTGGTGACGGCATGAAGTTCTTATCTGGATTTTCAGCATTAATACGGCATTCAATCGACCAACCATTGATGGTAACCTCTTCTTGCGAGAATGACAGCTTTTCACCAGCTGCAACTGCGATTTGTTCTTTAATAAGATCAATTCCTGTAACTAATTCAGAAACTGGATGCTCCACTTGAATGCGTGTATTCATTTCCATGAAATAGAAATTTTTATGTTTATCTAATAAGAATTCAACCGTACCTGCACCACAATAATTAACAGCTAACGCTGCTTTGACAGATGCATCGCCCATTTGTTGACGTAAGTCTTCATCTAACGCAGGTGAAGGAGCTTCTTCGATCAGCTTTTGGTGACGACGTTGGATCGAGCAATCACGTTCACCGAGGTGAGCAACATTACCGTATTGATCAGCGATAATCTGGATTTCAACGTGTCTTGGCTCCTCAACAAACTTTTCTAAATAAACACCAGCATTACCGAAAGCGGTTTCAGCTTCTTGCTGAGCCATGGAAATCGCATTTTTTAAATCTTCTTCAGTTTTAGCGACGCGCATCCCTTTACCACCACCGCCAGCCGTTGCTTTTACCATAACTGGGTAGCCAATTTCTCTTGCTGTTTTCATCGCTTCATCAATGTCTTCAATGATTCCATCTGTACCTGGTACAATCGGTACATTTGCTGCTGCCATCGTATCACGGGCAACTGCTTTTGCTCCCATGCGATTAATCGCATCAGGCGATGGTCCAATGAAGGTAATATCATTCTCAGCACATTTCTCTGCAAAATCAGCATTTTCTGCTAAAAATCCATAACCAGGATGGATTGCATCAACATCGGCATTCATCGCTACACTTAAAATGTTGTTCATATTCAAGTAACTATGTGTTGATAAATGAGGTCCTATGCAATAGGCTTCATCGGCAAGTCGAACATGTAACGCTTCTTTATCTGCTTCTGAATAGACAGCTACTGTAGCTACACCCATTTCTTTACATGCACGGATGACTCGAACTGCTATTTCACCACGATTGGCAATGAGTACTTTTTTAAACATCCTCTCATCCCTTTCATTCTCAACTAACAATCGATTAACTAAGACCGACTAGTCAGTCTGAATCTTATATTTGAATTTTAGGAAAATAATTAACATTTGTCAATAGCTTTATAAAAAGTCATTCAGAAATATCAAACGATTCCGACATGTGTTGACAAAAAACGATAAACCAGCCGTTTTGAATATCCTCGTCCTCGACACACAGATCACATGCAACAAAAAAGGGCCGCGGCACCTACTTCTCAGTTCATGTTGGTGCATACAGAACTTACAGTAGTTGGACTCGACCCCTTCATCTATTTGATTTCAGCAAAAACTTGATAATTCATCTCTGGGTTTTTCTTTGCTTCATAAAGCGCAAGATCAGCATTTTTAATCAGTTGCTTTACTTTCGTTCCATCAGTTGGATAATAGGACACTCCCATGCTTGAAGTCGTTTTAAACGAGTGCTCACCAATCTGCCATGTCTTTTTCAATTCCTCCATACAAGCCTCGACGACCTCTAATGCTTCATCCTTCGTTTCTAATCCCGGGATTAACAGAATAAATTCATCCCCACCAATGCGAGCAACTGTGTCATTCGCTCGTACACTTTGTTGCAAGCGACGCGCAATACCTTTTAATAATTCATCGCCCACATCATGACCCATCGTATCATTGATCTGTTTAAACTTATCACAATCGAGCGCGACAACAGCAATCATTTGTTCTAATCCTACCGCTTGTGTTAATGCAACCTCAATGCGATCGTGCAATAACCTTACATTCGGTAATTCAGTTAGCGGATCATGATAAGCCATTTGTGTAAGCTTTGATTCAAGATGCTTACGCTCACGAATATCACGCCCAGAGATTACCACTTGTTTATGATTTTCATAAAAAGAAGCTAATGCCCCTTCAACTTCGATCCAAATCCAATGACCTTGTGCATGACGAATCCTCATTTCATATTTCAAACTGGCTTGTCCAGTTACTAAAGCAAGTAACTGCTTATGAAAGCCAGGTAAATCATCCTTATGAATTAAGTTATAGTACCAGTGCCCCTCAATCGCACTAGCTGAGAAGCCTAACACTTGCTTATACGATGGTGAAGCATATGTAACAACCCCGTCCAAACTAATGACAGAAATTAAATCACGGGAATTTTCGGTGATCATTTGATAAAGAGCTTCGTTTTTTTCTAACCGCTTCTCTAAGTCTTTCTCGTAGCTCTTATCTGAAATTGTCACAATAATGTTTGTATGGTTTACAGGGTTAATCGTCATTGAAACATCAATTCGACTGCCATTTTTACGTTGTAACTTCGTCTCAAAGCGATCAATTCGCTCCCCAAGGCGTGCCTTAACCATAATCATAAGCAGCTCTTCTTTTAGAAATTCAGGGATAAATGGAAGCCCTTGTCCAACAATGTCAGCTTCTACCCATCCAAATACGTTTTCAAAACAATTATTTACTTTTTCAATTGTTCCATTCATATCTTGGATAACGATGGCATCCTCTGATCCATCAAGCAATGCCTCAATCATTTCATCGTATTGACGGCTTTCTTGTTCATGCCTAACTCGTTCCTTTTGATCTGTTGCTATCAACATAAACTGCTTTTCATCATCTAACATAAATAACGTACCATCAATCAGTTGGCTGTTGCCAAATTCAATTTGAAACGTTTGGGATACTTCGCTATGTTCTAGAGCATATTGACCTCTTTCTACTAGTGCTCGTACGAGCTCACTTGGTAGCCCCTGCTCCGTTATGATATCATCTTTATCACCTGACAGTTGAAAATAATCAGCCCCCGCTTGATTAAATTTATTTACAGTTAGCGTTCCATCCTCTGTTATGTTCATAAACAGGATAATCTCAGAAATGCTCGGCAAAATCATTTGCTCTAACACATAATCACTAGCCGCTGAAGTTGTAATCATATTTGACATTCTTATCTTCCTTTACTATAACGTAACTTACTAGCCTATTTTAGCATCTTTTGTGGTCGTTTGTATGTACTACAAAAAAAACCACCCCATCAATTTATCCATGGGATGGTTCCTTCTCATTTGGTCAATTCGATCGTAGCATTGGCATGGTAATACAACGAAATGCGCCGCCTGACTTTATAATTTCCGATATATCTACCTCGATAACAGTAAAACCATGATCTCTCAATTTTTGATTCACGTGTTTATTTCTAGGTAGACTAATGATTCTTCCTTCTCCTAACACAAGAACATTGGTACCTAATGTAAATTGCTCTTCCTTTGAGACTTCAATTAATTTATACCGCTTAGCGAATGCCTTGACCGTCTGTTCATCAAATGCTGGAGGGTAGATTAATGCTTCATCTTTTGAAACGATATTAAATACACAATCAAGGTGCAAATACTGCCCGTCAAATGGAATCAATTCGACATTATAATTTGGAAGTTTCTTTTGCAACTCGGTAATCGCTTTAACACCTGTACGTAGACTATCACCTATAAAGATCGTATCGCCATCGATGAGAACATCACCACCCTCGATGGTTCCTGCTTCAAAATTGTGATAAGGAAGTTCCTGCTTCTTTAACCAACGCATAAGAATCTCTTCTTCCCCTTGTCGGATTTCCTTTTGTAGCTTAGCAATAAATAACGTTTCACCTAAAGTAAAGCCAATATCTCGTGTGAACACTTGCTCGGGGAATTCGCCGTTCGTAGGCAGTAATGACACCTCGACACCAAGTTCTTCAAGCTTTTCCACCAAATCTTTGTGTTGTTTTAGGGCTACCTTCTTATCGATGTTTTCTTCTATGTAATGTGCTTGAATTTCATTAATGGCTTCATCAATATGCATAAATTCCGGTTTACACAAGACCACTCGTTCTAAACGGTCGTATTCCCGATGGACACCTATGTTTTCAGATTGATTTTGTCCCAAAGCATTACGCCCCCTTTTGTCTGTTTGTTATGTTGTGTTTGTATTGTACCCGTTCTATCGTAAAATATTTGAAAAGCTTGTCACCTGGAACGGTTAAGAAAAAAATCGTAAAAAAGTAAAAAGAACTCACGTAAATCGACAGAGACAGCATATACTAATGACAAGAAATCTTAACACTGTAAAGGGTGATGAACCAATGAGTTTTACGCCTGTACGAATGAAACGCCTTCTCACTCACGACCGTTTTTTACATCACACATTTGAGGAGTTAAAAAACAAAGGTGTCTCAGACGAGGACGAAGCGTTAAAAATGGTGTTTAACAGTTATGTTCTTAATCATCCAATGAAAAAAAATGCTTATCACTATTTAACGTAAATATGAAAGTTTGTTATGACAAAGCCATGCGCTCCCCGCATGGCTTATGTTACGTACATAAAAACAAACCTTAAACAAATTATACCAATTATCTAGTGCTTTTACCTTTGTTTTCCAGAAAAATTTCAATCACTTTACCCTTACACCGAATGTTCACATAGCAATCCAATCCATGCAAATGTAGTATATCTTTTATGATAGACTTGCCTTCCATTGAATTTAGCAGAACTGCGAAGGAAGAACAGGCAAAGAGGACATCCCGGATCTTTTACTGATCCCTTTGTTCTTTTCTGCGATAATTCTCAACAATCTCTCCTAATAACTCAATTAATTCTTCCTTCGTACGATCTTTGATTGGCATTTGTTTTTCATCAGACTTAGCATAAGGCACAGAAGTTAAGTCCATTTCTTCCTTCACTTGCACGCCTTGTTCATCCCCTTTGCCATTAACTTTATGATGAATGTTTTCTGCAAATGAAGACCTCTTACGATGACTTCTTGGTGGTAACTGGGCTTCCTCATAGAGTTCACCTTCGATCCATTGGTACGCATCTTTTCCGCTTTCCTGCTTCCTTAGCTGATAGACGGAAATGGTTTGACCATCTGCTGTGACAACTTTCTTATTCCTTCTTCTTGTTCGTTTATCAAACAAGCTATAAACGACAGGGATGACAAATAACGTTAGTAACGTACTACTGATTAATCCGGCGATGACCGTGATCCCAAGCGGTTGTTGTATTTCTGTCCCTTCTCCTATCCCAAGAGCCAATGGAACTAACCCGAGAATCGTTGTTGTAGCTGTCATTAAAATCGGACGAATGCGATCTTTTACAGCCTCAACAATCGCTTCTAAACTGTCTAACCCGCTTCCTTTCTTTTGATTGATATAATCGACCAAAACGATGGAATTGTTGACAACGATACCTGCCAGGACAATCAGCCCGATCAAGGCCGTGACACTAATCGGTGTTTGCGTGATCGTCAGTCCAATGGCAACCCCAATAAGGACAAGTGGCACAGAAAACATGATCACTAGCGGGTATTTAAAGGACTCAAATTGAGCAGCCATGACTAAATAGACAAACACTACCGCAGCAACAAGTGCTAATGATAGGTCACTAGTCGCATCTTCTAGTAATTGTTGATCACCGGTAAAAGCAATGACCGTATTTTCATCTAGCTGCATCCCATCAATATGGTCCCTTACTGTTGCCGTAAACTCCCCTAACGAAGTCGTTGTGCCAAATTGAAGGTGAAACTCGACCGCATCTTCTTGAGCAACTCGATTAATCGTTGCTGGTCCTTCTCCCTCTTCGATCACGGTCACATCAGCTAACGATGCAAAGGTACCATCTTGCTTTCTTAATCGTAAGTTTCCTAAGCTTTCAATATCATCTAATACAGATTCATCATAGCGGACCGTGACTTCATAGATGCCATCATCTGGCACGACAAGCTGAGTAGCCGTTACTCCTCGTGTCACATCACCAACGACTTGAGCAATTTGTGCCGGCACAAATCCTTCCGCTCGAGCTGCATCAGGGTCGACAACAATTTGGATTTCATTTGTCGTATCGGTACGATCACTACGAATTTCTTCTACGTCTGATAGTCCAGATAATTCAGCATATAAATCCTCAACCGCCTCATCTAACCGGTCTTTCTCAACATCACTCACGTAAAACGTTAATGTATTTGGGCTACCACCGAAGGAAGCTTGTAAATTCAAGGAAAGATCAGCTTCACCTGCCGCACGCTCCAAATCACGACGGATTGACTGAGCAAACTCAACCGTTGACTGGTTCCGCTCCCTTACTGGTACCATCGATACGTGAACTTGGGCTTGATGACTTCCTGAGATCCCAAAAAGCGAAGCTTCTGCCCCTTCTGATCCCGTCACCGTTAAATAATCTTGAATTTCTTGTCGTCCAGCAAGAACAGCTTCAATATCTTCAACAACTGTAAACGTATCTTGAAGCGGCGTGCCACGCTCCATTTCAAGATCAACCGTGAAAAATCCTTCATCAGAAGCCGGTAAAAACTCAGTTCCAACTGTCGTAAGGCCAAACGCCCCTAACACGAGCAACCCACCTGTTATCGCTACAACTGCTATTCGGTGACGGAGTGACCAACGAACAGAGCGTTCGACCGCTACAAGAAAGGGAGACGTTCTTCTACGCTCTTCTACGTTCTCTTTCGGAGACGTTAACACTCGACTCACAATCATCGGTACGACGGTTAAAGCAACAACCAGCGAAGCAAATAAACTAAAAGAAACCGTTAACGCAAACTCTCGAAACAGATTACCAATGATACCAGTAATGAAAACAACTGGTAAAAAAACTGAAACCGTGGTTAGCGTTGATGCTGTAATGGCAGCTGCTACCTCTTTTGCTCCATCACGAGCAGCATGTTTCGGTTCTTTTCCCATCGACAGATGACGGTAAATGTTTTCAATGACGACAATTGAATTATCAACAAGCATTCCGATCCCAAGTGCTAGCCCACCTAAGGTCATAATATTTAAACTGAAATTCGAAAAATACAATAGCACGAACGTAACGATCACAGAAAAAGGAATAGCGATCCCGATGATTAATGGGCTGCGAAGATTTCGTAAAAATAAGAAGAGCACAAGCATCGCAAATAGCCCACCAAAAAGTAAGGCCGTTGATACATTACCAATTGCCTCTTCAATAAACTCACCTTGGTCAAATAAAACCGCTACATCTAATTCACGGTAACGACTAGTATGTAATAGTTCATCTAACCGTTGATTAAATTCACTCGATACAGCGGCAGTATTAGCATCTGCTTGCTGTTGTACACTTAATAGCAAGGATGGTTCCTGATTCGTTCTTGAGATCGATCGTATTTCTTCCGGGACAATCTCTACGGTTCCTACATCCGCAACTGTTATCTCTTCATACGTTTCTGGATCGATGGCCACAACCAAAGACCGAATGTCTTCAGTACCTTCAAGCGTTGACATGACTCTTGTTGTTAATCGGTGATCACCACTTTGCACGGTGCCCCCTGGCAATGTAATGTGGTGCGATTGAATGAGTGAGACAATGTCCTCTTGGGCCAATTGGAAAGTCTCCAATTGTTCTTGGTCTAGCTGTACTCTGATGTGTTCAACGATTCTTCCGGATGTATCAATGTTTGCTACTCCATCAATTTTCACTAGCTCTCGTTCAAGGTCAGTCACTAACTCCTGAAAGTCGGTCACTTCTTCCCCCATTGCTAATGAAAGCTGAATAATCGGAAGCTGGGATGGATCAAAGGTTAAAAACCGCGGTTGATCTCCCCCTTCTGGGAGTGGCGTTTGATTAATACGGCTAATCACCTCATTTTCAATCTCACTAATTGACGTTGCCCATGAAAATTCAAGTAAAATCATGGACGACCCTTCCATTGATGTTGAACTAATCGTATTAAGTCCAGAGAGTGTTGATAATTGGTCTTCTAATGGTGTCGTTACACGGTCAACGACTTCCTCCGGACCAGCATTTGGATAGCTCGTTACAACTGCACCAATTGGAGGATCAATTTCTGGAATCAATGTTAGCGGTATATTAAATAACGAAATAAAACCGAGCAATAAAAATAACAGCATCGCAACAATCGTAAAAACAGGTCTTCGGATTGAAAAGTTAGTTAATTGCACTCCTTCTTATCCTCCTTGTTCTATCCTCTATAACAGGGACTCACTCGAACATAGAGAAAGAAGATCCCCCTTCTCGATATCACTTGTTCTTATCTTTTAAGATGCTTAAAAATTTACTGAACTACTCATTTCTAGTCCGCTAATTTTTTTCCACCTTTTGTCACTTAAATCGATTTACTTACAATTGTCCTCATATTATCGTCACAAATATGTCTAGAGGACTAATGATTTTTGTTCTCTCTTGTATTACGATGAACTAGGAAATAAACGTAAGGAGTTTTCTATGGTAGCAAACCTTCTCAGAAAAAAACGGACCACGTACGTGTCAATACTTATATCTTCATTGCTGATCTTTATCTATCTATCAGCATCAACCCAAAGGAACCAATTAACGTTTCTAGATGTCTATCTCCTTAACTTGAGTGAACAGCTATCTGCTCCTTTATTTGAAGATATCTTTTCATTTGTCACACTGTTTGGCTCAGTTGAATTGATTGCAATTCTGTCTATTTTTCTTTTAAGTTTTCTCTTGTTCAAAAAAAAGGATTTTCGCATGATCGCTGCTTTTATTACGATCATGGCTGGGAGTGTACTCGCAAACTTCATTCTAAAACTCGTTTTTCAACGGGAACGTCCAGGGGAGACGAGCTATTTTGAAGTGTTCGGATTTACAATCGAACTTGCATCCTATAGCTTTCCAAGCGGCCATACGATGAGGGCTTGTATCTTCTACGGTTTCTTGATTTATCTTATTTATCATTATCAAATCTACCAATCAAAAGGAAAGCAAATCGCAGCAGCTTCCCTATTTGGTTTGATTCTTGCAGTTGGCTTCAGTCGGGTTTATTTAGATGCTCACTTTCCATCTGATATCGTCGCTGCTTTCTACGCATCACTGGCATTATTTATGTTGTTTTTGCTCAGCATAGACCGATTTAAAATTAGAGAACAAGATAGGACCATCATCAAAAATAATGAAAACGGCTAAAATAAAAGATAGGTGTTCTAAAAGGTTCATTTACCTTTTAAAACACCTATTACTATGAAAAGATTTGTTGTAGTCGTTAAACCGAAAAAGCTTACTCTAGTAATACTTCCTTCCCCTCGTTACTTTTAAAATTATAGATTATCCTGGTAGCTTAACTTTTTGAACTTTTGATTTTTCACCATATACTTTTTTGGCAATCTTAGGTGCTAGTTGAAACAAAAGAATGCCACTCATTGCTGATAATAAAATAAATGCACTACTAAAAACCTTAATTGAACCTGTCGCAAGGCTAGCAATAATAATGGAAAATTCTCCTCTTTGTGTCAACGAAAATCCTGCCCGTAAAGCTACACGCTTTGTTAAACCATACCATCTACCACCAACTATACCGACAATAATCTTTGCAATGATTGACCACAAAAGTACAATTGCTAACAACCCAAGCATCGGTATTCCCTCTTCAAACGTTATTGTCGTCCCAAAATATAAGAAGAATAGTGGTAATGTTAAGTCTCGGATCGGAACGATTAACTGCTCCAACTGATGAGTTCTACGTACCTCTGCTATCATAATCCCAGCTAAAAATGCCCCAAGCACCTCTGATAAATCAAGATATAAAGCTAACCCGCCATAGGCCAAAGAAACCCCAATGAGCAGCATGATAAAAATATCATCACTCATGTGCCGATCAAAAAAGGTTCCAAGTTTAGTAAAAACATACCTACCAATCAAAATGGCTCCAACGGTTAGGACAATGACTTTGACTACTAATATAGATAATGAACCTGCAGTTAAAGCCCCTCCTGCGGTTAAACCAACTAAAATGGCAACAAGAACAGGCGCTACTAAGTCCTCAAAAATCAATAACCCAAGAATAAATTCCGACTCAGGGTTAGCCATCCGTTTTGAACTTTCAAGCAATTTTGCTGTGATTGACGAGCTTGTTGCATAAACCACACCTCCAATGAGAAACGACATTAACGGATCGATCCCCATCAGTAGACAAATACAAGTAGTAACACCGAGGCTCAATGCAACATCCAACGACCCAGCTGGTGTAACTTTCTTGGCTACCTTTGCCAATTGCTTAATTGGAAACTCCATTCCTAACATAAAGAAAAGAAGAACAATACCAATTTCACCAACGAAATGGAGTAGTTCTGAGCCACTCAATAGTCCGCTAAGTACAATCCCTAAAAGGATATATAGAACAATTTGCGGAATTTTCATTTTTAAACCGATGTAACCAACAATAAATAAAAGGAGAAGAACTAAACCCGCTCCTAATAATTCAGGAAGTCCCACCTAATCGGTCGCCTCCCCTTCGCAAAGTTTTTCAAAATCAGCAATCTGTTCACTTTTCCCAATTGCCATAAGTGTATCCCCACTTTGCAATATTTCATCAACCCCTGGACTTGCAATCACTTCTTGATCCCTAAAAATACCTACAATTGAAACACCTGTACGTTTACCAATTTCTGAATCACCAATAGATTTATTGGTTAATGGTGACCGTTTTTTTAAACAGATCCATTCCATAACGATTTGGCTTTTAAACAACTTCATTTTGTCACTATCTACCGGCTGAAACACAGCACCTAATAACTGTGCGCCTAGTTCCCTAGTTTCATCGGCTGATAAATCCATCGAGAAGTCTGCTTCATCATCATCAGCATCTTTAAAAAAGTACATTTCACGTTTTCCTGTATGGTGAATGATGAGAACGATCATACTGCCTTCAGCCGTCAAAAATGACATCTTCTTTCCGATACCTGGCAAATCAGCCATCTTTACATTCATGATAATCTTCCTTTCAAAACCATTCTATTATTAATCCTTTCGTTATTATACATGATAATCATAGAGGGAATAAAATGTTATCAAGTTTCTCTAGACACTGATTCATTTTTTGCCCCCTAAAGATTTAATTTAATATTTATTTTTCTTATAAATTCAAATCATGATGGAAAGGATTATAAAAGTTTACGAAAAACGTAATGGAGGACACCTTCAATGCTTTTTATATTTGATTTAATGAAAATCGCTCTAAAGATTAAAAAGCTGACCCTTTTTTTCGTCACGGTTCTCTTTTTAGCTGCTAGTTCATTTATTATTCATTGGATCGAACCAGAAGTCTTTACCGACCCTTTTATCGGTTTTTGGTATGTGATGACAACAGTAACAACAACTGGATATGGAGATTTTGTTCCACAAACGACATTTGGAAAAATCTTTGGACTGATCTTATATTTTTTTGGAATCGGGTTAATTGGACTAGTGATTGGAAAGATTGTCGAGAGCTTTGATATTTATCGAAGGTTAAAGGAGGAAGGAAGATTGACGTTTAAAGGAAGCGATCATTACGTGATCGTCGGTTGGTCTAATAAAGCGAAACATACAATGTACGAAATTCTTGATGTTGACGACGAGGCTAGAGTTGTTTTAATTGATTCACTACCACAAGCACCGATGGATCATGAGAAGCTCTACTACATTCAAGGACAGGCAACCGATAAAGAGACATTAGAAAAGGCTAATGTCTTAAATGCAACGGCTGTACTCATTTTCACACAGGATAATGAAATTAACCCTGTAGCCGCAGATGGGACTTCACTTTTAACGGTTTCAACGATCGAAGGCTATGCTCTAGAACAAGAGAGAGACGTTTATACCATCGTCGAAATCTTAAAGGAAGAGCATATCCCAATGTTTAAGCATGCAAATGTCGATGAATTTGTCCTTGCTGACGAAGCTCTATCTGACCTTATGGCAAAGTCAGCGATTCACAAAGGCTCTAGTCGATTAATTATGAAACTTCTCAGTCGAAAAAGCGGTGTCGACATAAGGAAGATTAACAAACAACAGAGATGGAGTACATACAATGATGCTTACGAAGATTTAAAAACACTTGGTGCAAACTTGATTTCAGACCGAAATGACTTCGATATATTAACAAAACTAGATCAACCGATTCCAGCAGATGCCGAACTATATATTATTTGCACGAAAGAAATGTATAAAAAACTAACTTAAAAAGAGGCTAGGGACAAAAGATTTTACCTTTTGTCCTAAAACCTCCCTTTTCTTTACCGTTTTTTTGATTGGCGACGTAGTCGTACCATTTTTTCTTGAATTCGCTTCTTGTTGTCTAGGGTCTCCGTTGTATCGATCCGTACGTCCTCAAGCTTACCTTCTTCTATTCTTACGAGTAACCACGTACCTTCTCTTGCATTCTCTGGTAATTGATGAACCGGTAAAATAACCTCATCTTGTCGATTGCCAACGAGAAGTACAGCTGAACTATCATCAACAATTCGATCCAAAACAGCTTTTTCCATGACTAAGCCCCCTCTTTTACACAAGCTAGCCCCTGCTCCTTAATCTCAGCGAGACGCCCATCACCAATTCCGTTGATCCGTTTTAAGCCATTAATCGTATGATGAGGACGCAACTCAATTAACTGATCAGACCGTGCCTCATCAATATGAATGATGTCAGCAAGTTCCTCTTTCGATGCTGAATTAATATCGATACATAATGCTTGAGCTGTCTCTTCCACTTCCTCAACTACTTCTGGCTCACTCTCATCAATTGTTCCTGTGTACTCTGTGACAACTTCATAGTCAACGCCATCCGTTTCTACAATAATCGTCCCATGAACATCTGTACCATATAACTCAATGTTCATCGTCCGTATACGCTCAACGACCTCTGTATGAGGGTGGCCATA
The DNA here is from genome assembly GCF_019039105.1 of Desertibacillus haloalkaliphilus. Lineage (NCBI taxonomy): Bacteria > Bacillati > Bacillota > Bacilli > Caryophanales > Bacillaceae > Desertibacillus > Desertibacillus haloalkaliphilus. The sequence goes on from NZ_JAHPIV010000001.1 coordinate 39,768, forward strand.
GCTATTATCCTCACCAGCCGAATAAATCGCGATTTCAGGATCAACCGCCTCTAAAAACTCACTCGTATTAGACGTACTTGAACCGTGATGACCGAGCTGAAAGATTTCAGCCCCCACATCATGACCTCGAGCGAGGATGTCAGCTTCCCCCCATTCCTCAACATCGCCGGTAAATAAAAACCGGACATCGCCAAACTGTATACGCATACTAACAGAGCCTTCATTAAGGTCATCAATCAGTTCCTCAGGGTGAATCACTTCAATAGTAGCTGCGCCAAATGTGTGCGTTTCTCCTGCTCGTGGCTCATGATAATTTGCCTCAGAAGCGAGAGCCGCATCAAGGACATGTTCAAACGTTTGTGACGTATGAAGGTCTCCACTCATCCAAATTTCCTCGACATCAAAACGTTCGATGACTTGATCCATTTGTCCAATATGATCGGCATGCGGATGCGTTCCGACTAGGAGGTCAAGGCTTGTCACACCTACACTTTGTAGGTATGGTACAACCTCATCACGATCATGACGTCCGGCATCAACCAGAATTGAAAAATCCGGACCGAGAAGTAGTGTGGCATCGCCTTGATCAACATCAATAAAATGGACCTCAAGATTTTGCCGTGTACTTTCTTCAGTCACGACCTCTGAGTTCTCATGGTCATTGCTTCCTCCATTACACGCAACGAGAATGAAGGTTAACATAACAAATACAACGATTTGGAAACTTCTTTTCATACAATCCCCTTTTCTCTTTCAATAATCAATATGTTAGTATACAGCAATCAACACCCGATGAAAAGTTGGTAGTAAAAACAAAAAAAGAGTGCCTTAAAGGTCTGAAATGACCTTTTAAGACACCCTTGTTATAGATGATTACCTAGATGAATTAGTCATGGAAGTTCGTTCCATCTGTTACGGCCTTAATAACGCCAGCACGGATGACGAAGTCCCCAAAGTGTTCCCCTTCTTCTCGTTCTTTTGCATAACGAGCTAAAAGGACACGAAGTTCTTTTAAAATTTCTTCTTCGCCGATGTTTTCACGGTACATCTTACTTAAACGGCTACCATCAAAGGCTGCACCAAGATACATATTGTACTTTCCTGGCGCCTTACCGATAAAGCCAATTTCACCGAGGGCATGACGGGCACAGCCATTTGGACAGCCTGTCATACGAATCGTAATTTCTTTATCACGAAGACCATTTTCATCAACAATCGCTTCAATTTTATCGATTAATGTTGGCAAATAACGCTCTGCTTCAGCCATCGCTAACCCACACGTTGGCAATGACACACATGCCATTGAACTACGACGTAATGCAGAGTACTTCTTGCCATCCGTTAATCCGTATTGTTCGATGAGTTCATTTACTTTTTTCTTCTTCTGACTCGTCACATTTGCAATGACAAGGTTTTGGTTCGCAGTTAAACGAAAATCACCCGTATGAACCTTCGCAATTTCACGAAGACCTGTCATTAGTTGATAATCATCACTGTCGATGATTCGTCCACCTTCAACGAATAGAGTGAAATGCCATCTGCCATTTATGCCTTTGATCCAACCATAACGGTCACCATTATCGTCGAAGTGGTATGGCTTTGCTTCAGCTAATGACCAGCCAAGTCGCTCTTCTAACTCTGCCTTAACATTGTCAAGACCGAGACGATCGACTGTATACTTGAAGCGTGCATTCTTACGTTCAGAACGGTTTCCGTAATCACGTTGAATCGTAATCACTTTTTCCGCTACATCATAGATTTGTTCTGGCGTACAGAAGCCAATTACTTTTGCAAGTTGTGGATACGTCTGTTTGTCACCATGTGACATTCCCATACCGCCACCGATGGCTACATTAAAGCCGATCAGTTTACCGTCTTCAACGATCGCAATGTACCCGAGATCTTGCGAGTAAACATCGATATCATTAGATGGTGGAACCGCAATCCCGATTTTAAACTTACGTGGCAAATAAAGCGGTCCATACATCGGCTCGGCTTCTTCCACATCAGGCGTTCCTGCGACCTTCTCTTCATCTAACCAAATTTCGTGATAAGCTCTTGTACGCGGAAGGAGATCATCACTTAATTTTTTCGACCATTCGTAAACTTCCTCATGAATCTCTGATTGATGTGGATTTGGATTGCACATCACATTTCGGTTCACATCTCCACAAGCAGCAATGGTATCCAACATCGACGCATGAATCTCTTGAATCGTCTTTTTCATGTTCCACTTTAAGATGCCATGCATTTGAAATGCTTGACGAGTCGTCAACTTCAATGTCCCATTTCCATACTTTTGCGCCAGATCATCCATAACGAGCCATTGCTTAGGTGTTGCGACACCACCAGGCGTACGGACACGAAGCATAAATTGATAGGCAGGCTCAAGCTTCTGCTTTTGGCGCTCATTACGTAAATCGCGGTCATCTTGCAAGTAACTACCATGGAATTTCATTAAGCGATTATCATCATCAGAAATTCCTGAGCTAATTTGATCTAACATTGATTCCTTTAATGTCCCGCGTAAATAATCACTTTCTTCTTTTATACGTTCTACATCACTTGGTCGTCCATCAGGTGCTTTTAAAGTTTTATTAACCATGTTAAAAAAACTCCCTTCAATCTAAAATCAATATATATCACGTTGGTAACGCTTTTGTTGTTTCATCTCAGCTAGGTATTCCTCAGCTTGCGCTTGACTCATATTTCCTTCTTTTTCAATAATCTCAAGCAACGTCTGATGAACGTCACGAGCCATATGTGTCTTATCACCGCAAACGTAGACGATCGCTCCTTCTTCGAGCCAAGCGAACAATTCTTTACTATTTTCCTGCATACGATTCTGGACGTATACTTTTTCGTCACCGTCACGAGAAAAGGCAACATCCATTCTTGTCAGTACCCCATCTTTTAACCATTGCTGCCATTCCGTTTGATAAAGGAAGTCTGTGACAAAATGCTGATCTCCGAAGAACATCCAAGACTTACCTTCAATCTCCATTTCTTCACGCTCTTGCATAAACGAACGGAACGGCGCAACCCCTGTACCAGGGCCTACCATAATAATTGGAGTCTCTGGGTTCTCAGGTAAATTAAAGTGTTTATTGGGTTGTATGTAAACCGGTAACGTATCACCTGGCTCCACTCGCTCCGAGCATTGTACGGAGCAAACACCTTTTCGCTCACGACCATGCGCCTCATAGCGTACAGCACCAATCGTAAGATGTACTTCATCTGGGTTGGCTGCGAAACTGCTAGCAATTGAGTAGAGACGTGGAGGAATTTTGCGTAATAATGTGACAAACTGCTCAGCTGTCCCTTTCCATGGGCCGAAGTCACGGATAAAATCTAGTAAATCACGTCCATGTAAATAATCTTTTAATCTTTCTTCATTTCCAGGTGCAACTAATTCTTTTAATTTACCATTATCTGAAATCTCAGCAGCGTTTCTAAGTAATGGTTTCGTAAGAACGGTGATTTCAAAATGTGATGTCAATGCTTCCGAAAGCGGAAGAACATCCCCTTCTTTATTAATGGTCACCTTTTCAGAAGGATCCCATTTCATTTCTTTGATGATTAAATCAACAAGCTCTGGGTCATTTTCTGGGAAAATTCCGAGCGTGTCACCTGGTTCAAAGCTCAAGCCAGACCCTTCAAGTGATAGCTCGAGATGACGAGTTTCCTTATCTGAACCACGACCATTAAGGTTGATATTTTCAAGCACTTCTGCTTGGAACGGGTTCTTTCTTGAGTAAACGACTTCTGGCTCTTGCGGTGTCGTCGGAGCGGTAGTTGATTTTTCTGCAGTGGGTTGACTTTGTGCTCCTTCTAATTCTGAACGAACACCTTCGATCCATTTTGCTGCTGGTTCATCAAACTCAACATCGCAATCGACACGTTTAAATAATCTCTTTCCACCAAGCTCTTCCAGTCGCTTATCAAAGTCGATCCCTGTTTGACAGAAAAACTCATAAGAGCTATCACCTAGAGATAATACAGAAAAGCGGAGACCATCAAGCTTTGGTGCGCGTCTGCCATGTAAAAATTCATGAAAACTCAATGCGTTATCTGGCGGGTCGCCTTCTCCATGTGTACTCACAACAATAAGTAGGTTTTCTAGCTTTTTTAAATTCTTAGGCTTAAAATCACTCATCGATGAAACAGTAACGTTAAACCCTCGACCTTCTAACGTCTTACCTGCCTGTTCAGCCAAGCCTTCTGCATTTCCCGTCTGTGATCCATAAAGGATCGTGACATCTTTAGAAACGGGTTGTGCAGGAGGTTGTGCAGGTGCTGATTCGCCTGAAGGTACCTCTGTTGTTTCTACGTTTGCGTTCGACTGTGATGCGGCTAAATACCCGCTCAGCCATACTTTTTGTGCTTCTGTTAACGTTGGCACAAGGCGGTTGAGGAGCTCCGCCTGTTCCTGATTAAACGGACTATTAATTACCTGAAATTGCAACAATCTCCACCTCACAAAGGATTAAACTTTTCTATTACTATTTAAAAATTGCATTCACTACCAGAGTGAAAAAATAATTTATTTTATCATATACCTATAATTCCTATTAGTCAAATTGGTTTTATGAATCTAGATTACTTTATCCCTTGATAGATCAAGCTTTTTAAAGTTTTGAAAATTTTTGTCGAAGTTCGTTTGCTTATCTAGTTATACTATTGATCTATCGTTCGCAGACGAATAAAACAATCGTTCTGCTCAAGCGTGACAACGACTCTATTTTATCATATTTTCCTAATAGGATGGCAATTATTCAAGTAAGAAATCGATAAATTCTGAGTTTTTTCAACGGTTTTTACCCTTCTGAGATAGAACCTCCTCCCCTTAAACGATCGATCTATTCTTTTCTTTCTGTAACTGTAAAGCGTTCCGCCAATGACAATAGTGATTTAGCTAAACGAGCAAGCCTTATACCTTGTTGGTGTAAACGGTCCATTTCCTCCATTTGATTATCACTGATGGCCAGCATTTCTTCAGTACTAGCTAGCGTTTCTTGTGATACAGAGGAAACTCCATGTGACGCTTGCTCTAATTCCGGTAGCATGCTTTCTAATTCGGTAAGTTCTTGTTGCATCTCTTGGATGTGTTGGCTTACCCCATCTATTTCTGACATTAATTCAGAAAAGGATATTTTTGAGTCATTTGCTCGTTGTTGATTTGCTTTTATCATAGTGAGCATGCTATCAAATTCTTCTGATGCTTCTTTCGTTGCCTCTTCCATCAATGAAATTGATTGTGTAACTTCTTCTGTCGCTTTCGTTGATTGTTCAGCAAGCTTTTGAACTTCACTTGCTACTACCGCAAATCCTCTCCCCGATTCACCAGCTCTTGCTGCTTCAATCGTTGCATTTAAAGCAAGTAACTTCGTTTGTCCAGCAATATCCTCAATGAGACCAATAACCTTAGAAATTGTAAATGAATATTTTTTTACCTTTTGGATCGTTTGATTCATATCATCAAACTCGTTAGCAAACTCCTCGTTCACTCTAATAAGCTGATGTATATGTTTTTCACCTCGTGTTGCCGATGCATTCATATCTTTAGAACTAACGTAGACACTGCCCATCGTCACCGTAATCTTTTCTACTTTTTCATTCATATCTTTAAAATGCTTATCACTCAATTCTGAACTACTTGCTGTTTGCTCGGCCCCTTCCTTTACAACATTTACAGCCTCAATCACTTGTTGGCTCGAGTCAAGCACATGTTCAGACGTTCCTTGTAGGCCAATACCAGTTCGTTCCAACTCTGCGGTTGTCTCTTTCAGATCTTGGATAACGACACGCATGTGATACATCATTGCCTCATAACTTTTATGCAGTGATACAATTTCTGGTAACGTTGTCTTTATTCGTATAGAATGATTAAGATTACCCTCCCTTACCCGTTTCATCGTTTGACGAAGTACAGTTAAAGGGCTTGTTAATGTTCTTACAAAAAGGATCAGAATACATGTTACTAGTATAATACTCGTTCCCATCGTTATCAGCATAAATTCGGCCATTTCATTGACAGTTTTCATATAGGACTGTGTTGAAACAACAACTGCATAAATTCCGTCAATTTCCTGCATTTCCTTAAACGTTATTGTAAATTCCTCACCATCGTTAAACGTCTCGTGAATAAGACCGTTCATTTCTCGCTTTACCGTCGTTAGGACCGATTCTGGCAATGGAGGAAGTTGATGAGCACTTAACTCAAAAGGAACAACTTCATCATTGGTTATGTAGAAAAACTCAGCATCAATACCCTCCTCATTAAGTTTTTGCTGTTGAGTTCGAATATTACGTTCAAGTTGTTGCATGAAGTAGTCCTCATCACTCACATACAAAAATTTCAAATTTTCCGCTATGTGCCCCATTAACTCCACTTCACGAATTAACCGATTTTCAATATTGTTCATCGTCATTTCCTTTGCCTTAATATAAGAACTTATTCCTACAGCACTGATAGATAAAACTAGTAAAGATACAAAGAGAAGTAAAAGACGACTTTTCAAACTCATTCGTTGCAAAACTCGACGGACGAAATGGACATGACCACTCTTCTGTTGTTTACTCACTAACGTATTCAATGCATACCTCCATTAATCTATATCTTTTGACTTGTTTCAACACATGATAACAAGCAACTATTAAGAGGATATAAATATTTAGTAAAATATTGGTCAATTTGCAACATACCCCCAAATAGACTCCTTCTCCGTCGTACAACTATCCTTATGTAGGCATGGGTGGTAAGTCTTCCGTTAACTGGTCCCTTGTTCGGTAGTGCACTACTAACAGCAATTTACAAAAAAAAGTATCCCCTCCTACAAACACGTAGAGGGGATACCTTCCATATACAGTATGGTGTTAGCCATACTCTTTTATTTAACGTTCTTGCTTAATTGATACATGGACATTAATGGCACCGATAGTACTTTCAAGCGGTAATGATACAAATGTTTCAGCCGATCGAAATTTGGAGCTTCCTTCATTAATCACAGGAGGTGTGACATCTATAGTACATGCTTCTTTTGAAAGCTCTGTTGCTGTCGTCCCAGCAATCCAGTTGCCAAACTCCTGAATCGCACTCCACCCCATATCATCAATCGCCTCAATTGTCATTCCACCCATCATCGTACCGATAATCGATTTCGCCGTATCAGCCTCCATTGAACAAATGATTTGACCTTCTAACTGACCATTAACACCAAGAATAACAGAAATCGCTTTCGCGGGAACGCTCGTATCTTTTATAACCACTGGCTCATTCATCGATACTTCCACACCTAGATGGCTTGTTAAGATCGATTTTGTCGCACGAGTAATCGCATTAATATGATTATCTTGCATTCAATATGTCCTCCATAGAATTGTTTAACATAGGACGCTAACCTATCCTAATACCTTTTGAATTGCTTCTAGAACACGATCCGCTTGGAACGGTTTAACGATAAAGTCTTTTGCGCCGGATTGAATCGCATCAATAACCATAGACTGCTGACCCATCGCTGAACACATAATGATCTTTGCATCAGGGTTAATCTTACGAATCTCCTTTAATGCTTCAATGCCATCTTTTTCCGGCATTGTAATATCCATCGTTACTAGATCTGGTTTAAGCTCTTCATACTTTTGGACAGCCTCGTCGCCATTGGCTGCTTCGCCTGCCACTTCATAGTTATTTTTCGTAAGGATATCCTTAATCATCATTCTCATAAAAGCTGCATCATCAACAATTAATACTGAAGCCATGTTAACACCTCTTTAATTCTTTCTAGTAATAAAACTTAACGTTCTCAATCTATGATTTACTCATATAAAATCTTTTCTAAGTTTAATAATGTAAATAAACGATTATCTAGTTTCACAACGCCACGTAAATAATTTTCCTCAACGCCACCAACAACTTCTGGCGTCGGCTCAATTTTCTCATTTGGTATATCAATGACATCATTAGCGCCATCAACAATAAAGCCAATTTCAATATCTTCCTTCGAAATCACCAAAATACGAGTTGCATCATCAAATGGTTTCTCTTCAATTCCAAATCTTTTTCTTAGATTTATGATCGGCGTAATCACTCCTCGTAGGTTCATTACACCGGTGATATAAGGGAAAGTTCTCGGAATTCTCGTAACTGGCTGCATTCGTTCAATCGACTGAATGTAATCCACTTCAATCGCATATTCTTCATCTTTCAATTGAAAGACGATCACTTTTAATTCATTTTTCGTCGCGCTATCATTCGCCATCGACATGATGCCTCCCAACCTAATAAATTACTTAATAAGAGCATTGGTATCTACAATTAGGGCCACTTGACCATTTCCTAATATCGTCGCGCCAGATATTGCAAATACATTTGTTAGGTAATTACCTAATGATTTTAGGACGATATCATGTTGCCCAATGAGAGACTCAACGACAAGTCCGGCCACTTTTTCCCCTTTATTGACGATCACTAAGGAATAGAATTCTTCATCTTCCTCGTCTGTTGGAATCTCAAAAATATCTTTGAGGAACACAAGAGGAACGACTTTCCCTCTAAAGTCAATCACTTTTTGATTATGAGCGCTATATACATCCTTCTTATTCACAATGGCAGTCTCAACAATCGAAGACAAAGGAATCGCATACTTTTCTTTTTGAATTTCAACAAGCATCACATCAATAATCGATAATGTTAACGGAAGTTGAATTGAAAAAACAGAACCCTTCCCTAGTACAGAATCAACGGTAACGACACCACCTAATGATTCGAACGTAGAACGAACAACATCGAGACCAACGCCACGGCCAGATACGTCAGTTACTTTGTCAGCGGTACTAAAACCAGAGGCAAATAACAGCCCATAAATTTGTTGATCTGACATTTTACTTGCGTCATCTTCAGTAACGACACCATTATCTAACGCTTTCTTTAAGACCTTATTACGGTCAATCCCTGCACCATCATCTTCAATTTCAATAAAAACATTATTGCCACTGTGGTATGCCTTTAAGACGACTTTACCTTCTTCAGGCTTTCCAGCTTGACGGCGCTCATCAGGCGTCTCAATTCCATGATCAATCGAATTTCGAATCAAGTGAACGAGCGGATCACCGATTTCATCGATAATGGTTCGATCAAGCTCCGTCTCTGCACCGATAATTTCAAGATTCACTTTCTTCTTTAAGTCCTTTGAAAGGCTGCGTACCATTCGTGGGAAACGATTAAAAACCTGCTCAACAGGCATCATCCGCATATTTAAGATGATTTCCTGAAGATCACCCGAAATTCGACTCATCCGCTCAACCGTTTCATTAAGTTCGTTGTTTTTCAATTCACTAGCAATTTGTTCAAGTCGTCCGCGATCGATCACGAGTTCCTCAAACAAGTTCATTAAGACATCAAGTCTTTCGATATTGACTCGAATCGTTTTGTTCATATCCGTTGGGGTACGTTTCTCTTGATTTTGTTTCGGTTGTTTCGTTGCTTGTGCTGGCTTTGCTTCTTCTTTGGAGGCCTCTTTTTCCTTTGGCTTCGTTTGTGGTTCAGTAAGCTCTTCTACCTCAAGGGCCTCTTTTTCAGAAGATTGTTTTTTTAATTGAGCAACATCAAGTTTATGTACATTAACATCAGTAATTTCAGAGACTTTTCCAATTCTAGCGGCTATTTCATCAGCATCTGTCTTTGATAAGAATGTGACGACAAACTCCTCATCGAATTTTTCTTCCTCTAATTCTTCTACGGACGGAGTTGATTTAATAATTTCACCAATTTGCTCTAATACTTCAAAGACCATAAAGACTCGGGCAGCTTTAAGCATCGTCCTTTCATCAAGCGTGACTTTCACTTGATAAGCGGAATACCCTTGATCACTCGACTGCATAAGCACTGTCAGCTCAAACTGGTCATACGTCTCTGAAAAAGCGTCAGCAGGAGCAGATGGCTTGTCCTCACTAGCCGCTTCATTATCCTCCATAAGTGGTGATTCACCTTTTTCAATTTTTGCAAGTAAACTAATAACAGTCGAAACATCCCTTTTCCCATCACCACCGTTAGAGATATCAACGACCATTGCCTCTAAGTCATCAACAGCATTAAAAATAACATCGACAATGTCCGATGTAGCTTCTAGCTTTTGGTTACGAATTAAGTCCAATACATTTTCCATGTTATGTGTTAGGTTCGCTAAATCTTCGTAGCCCATCGTTGCTGCCATTCCTTTTAATGTATGGGCAGAACGAAAGATTTCACCAACAATGGAAAGGTCATCTGGTTGACTTTCTAATTTTAATAAGTTGTCATTTATCGCTTGTAAATGCTCCTGACTTTCATCAATGAAAACATCTAAATATTCGGAAGTACTCACGACCTTATTCACCTCAATATTTTACAAATCAAACGCTAAATCCCTAATGTTTACTATCTATTATAATAGCACATCTCACTAAAAATAAGTATTTTTTCATAGCGATTCGCAAAATTAACACAATACAGACTTTCTTACTACTAATATGTAAGGTCATTCGGTTCCTGTAATAGAGACAATAATTACGCATCATGCTAACTTTTTAGAACCTACAAGGAACCGTTGCAATCTAAAGTAGAAACCTCATAATTAGTTACATAGACCCACAACCAATCAACCTACTCCCATTGCGTAAACCACTGTTCATACTCACTTGCATCTACATAACCGATGCGACCGACTTCTTGTCCATTTTCATAACGTACGACAGTCGGTGTTTCTGTAATATCAAAGGTTGCCCACCCGCCTTCAAATTCTAGTAAATTAAAGAGCTTCATATCAAGTCCCATCTCCTCAGCCATTGGGACAATAATTGGAGATGTCTGCTCACATGCAGGGCATGTTGGACTGTAATAATAAATCGTCATCGATTCTTGTGCGTTTAAGCGCTCAATTAACTCATCGGGTAAGATAATATTTTCATAGATTGGATCATCAAGCTGATTTATCGTCGCTGAATGCAACGTTTCTTTCTCAAACGGATTTCCCTCCACTCGTTGTTCATTTTTTGTATTTGTCACAAATGCTAAAGCAGCAAAAAGGACAATGATAACACCTAAAAAAATCACTATTTTTTTCATGATTTACGAATCTCCTTTTTTACGTTTATTAAAAGTACGACATGAATAATAAAAATAACAATAAAAGCAACCAACGACAAAAATGGGATCGTGATAAAACCAAACCAATTGATATATTCAAAGGTACAAGGAATTAATCCACAAGAATCATCTGTGCCGATCGTTGAGACTTTTTGTTGAAGATAATGATAGAAAGCAATGCATGCACCTATAAATGATAAGACAGAAACGTAAATCGATTGCATCATATCCTTTCTTATCACCGCAATCGCTAAAATGATCGCAAGCGGGTACATAAAAATTCGCTGAACCCAACAAAGTTCACATGGCGTAAAGCGCATGACCTCTGAAAAATAAAGACTACCAGCTGTGGCTACAACGGCAATTGCCCACGAGATAAAAAGTAACCCTTCCATTTTTTTATTTGCATTCATCACTGATCGGCCTCCATCTTTATCTATTTTATTGCTTCGTTTCCTTTGGAAGGAAGACCACCCTAGGTCAGGCGCTAGCGATCGTGTCGTCGTTTTACAAATGAATCATATTCGCTTTCCGCAAGCGGTTTACTATAATAATAGCCCTGCACTACATCACAGCTATGTTTCATCAAAAAGTCCAATTGTTCCTTTGTTTCCACACCTTCTGCGACGACTTGCAATTTGAGAGTATGGCCTAAGTTAATAATCATCGGAATAATTGCTTCATTATTAGTGCTCATACCAATGCCATCAATAAATGATTTATCAATTTTCAACTCATCAATTGGGAATATACTTAAATATTGCAAAGAGCTATAGCCGGTACCAAAGTCATCAAGACTAATCGTAATACCTAACTGTTTTAACTCATTTAAAATTCTAAGTGTCCGATTAAGATCAATCGTTACACTCTCGGTAATTTCTAAATCTAGTAAGTGCGGTGGAATTCCAGTTTCGTCGATAATCTCAGCAACGCGTTCAACAATATTTTTTTGCATAAATTGACGCAATGAGAGATTCACTGAGATTGGTATTTCCGGATATCCTTCATCAATCCATCGTTTTTTTTGCTTACAGGCCTGACGTAATATCCATTCACCGATAGGGACAATTAACCCCGTCTCCTCTGCAATCGGAATGAATTTAGCTGGTGGTACGAGACCGTTATTAGGGTGATGCCACCTGACTAGCACCTCTACACCAGTCAGCGCTTTCGTGCGTGTGTCAAATTGCGGTTGATAATAAAGCTCAAATTCCTCGCGTTCAAGCGCCTTCCTCAAGTCGTTCTCTACTTGAAACCATTCATTGAAACCACGATTCATTTCTGCTGAATACAATTGTATACGTTCAGCACCGTTTGCCTTCGCTCGGTACATCGCTGCATCCGCGCATTTAATTAATGTTTCTGCATTGGTTCCGTTTTGAGGTAAGGCAGCAATTCCAATGCTCGATGTTAATGTGAACTCATACCCCTCAATATCAAGTGGCAGACTAATGACATCGCGAATTGATTCAGCCACAGCAAATGCCTCGTCGAGGTGGTCCATTTGGGGGATTAACAAGATAAATTCGTCTCCCCCCATGCGTCCAAGGAACTCACTGTTACAGAGACATTCATTGATACGTTTCGTAATTTCCGTTAAGGCAAGGTCACCAAGCACATGCCCTAGCGTGTCATTAATCACTTTAAAACGGTCAATATCAACGAACAGAACGGCTAATTGTTCTTCGGTTTGAATTGCTGCTTCGATTGACTGTTCGAGACGCTCAATAAATAAGCGCCGGTTCGGTAACTCCGTTAAAACATCATCGCCAGTGCGGTTGATCATTTGCCCCTCTTTCGATGTTTCTAGAGACATATATTTCACGACCGTATAGACTGCAGTGACATCCGTGCCTTTAGTAATCGGCACAAACGTTATTTCAACAGTAACCTGATGTGCGGCGACAACGAGCTGTGCAGAGACTTGTTGCGACTTACCTCCTGACAGCTTCGAAAAAGCCGCCTGGACTTGTTCTTTGTCCTTATCCGCCACCCACTGGTCAAATGGAGCTCCGGTCAAGGTCGCTTGAGTTTTCATTAAACGTTTCCATTGATGATTAACAGCGATAACACGCCTCTTCGGATTAAGTAAAAGCACAGCATCTATATGGGCTTCACTTATCTTTCTAAACCACTGAAACTGATGTTCTTCATCTCTTTGTTCCCTCATGACTCCCACAACTTTCTTCAGTAATTTTGCTACTAATATTCTTATATTTTAACATAAACTTTCTTGAGAATATCACTTGACCGTTCTTGTTTTTGTTTTAAATTTTCAGAATATATTGACTTTTAATTCGTTTTTGTATAGACTAGAGAACATATCACTAAAGTAAAGGAGATGAAAGCATTGAGAAATCAAGTGGTTATCATTACCGGGGCTGCATCTGGCCTTGGAAAAGAGACAGCAATCGAATTCGTTAAAGCAGGCGCACAGGTTGCTATCTGCGGTCGCAGCAGCGAAAACATCAAAGCTGTCGAAAGCGAACTGCTGGACATTTGCCACCCAAATCGTGTGCTAGCTATGCGCGCTGATGTATCAACTGAAGAAGATGTTCAACAATTTGTCAATGCTACGATCTCCAAATTCGGACGTATTGACACCCTCATCAACAATGCAGCAATCTTTGAAAATTACAGCATTGTCGATAGTTCCATTGATTCCTGGTACCATCATATCGATAACAATGTGACAAGTGCCTTTTTAATGATGAGAGAATGTATCCCATTCATGCGAGAGAATAAGTTCGGTCGAATTATTAGCATTACTTCCGAATTAGCTAGGCATGGGGCAGCTGGGTTTGGTGCCTACAGTGCCAGCAAAGCAGCTCTCGAGACGTTAACCTCTTCTGTAAATGACGAGGAATATCATAACGGGATTTCAACAATACTTTTTAATCCTGGCGTCATGAAAACTGGGCTCCATTCATATGGAGAAGATCCAAAGACAATCGCCCCAGCACTTGTTCGTCTAGCCTATAGTAATAAAGACCACTCTGATAGAGTTGTTACGATCGATGACTTGCAAGTTCTAGAGGCATAATCATATAGCAACTTCTTTTTCATATCAGATAAAAAAAACACAGAGCAATTTTGCTCTGTGCTTTTTTATTAAAAGTAAATCACTCTAAATCCAAGTAAGACGACAATGATTAACGAAACAATGAGTTGAATCCAATAGTATGTCGTTTGCTTACTATCAAGCACACCTTTTTGAGTTCGTACTAATAAAATTTCCATCACATAAATTAACCATAAACCGATAACAGCTTTAATCGAAAAGTTCAGTGGAAAACCAAGTTGGAAGAGCATACCAAGCCCTGAAACGACCATAATCACATAAAACAGGCGTAAAATCATATGGGTAATTTTTTGACCTTTTGCCTTACCCGCTCTTAATAATATGTAACTAATGATAAATAAAAGTACGAGCAGTGCCCAAGATCCAATATGGGACTGATAAAAAATATTGTACACAGTTAGTTCCTCCTACAGGATTATAGTTTGTCCGTATTCATTATAATATAACTGCGGTTAGATACAAAACAATAAGGCCAACGTTTACAAATTGTTCACCGTATTATTCAAAACGAATGACATCATGTGGAGTAATGATCCCTAACAACGGATCATTTCGATCACCACTTTCAGTTATAAGTACAGCATGTAAGCGTGTCATCTTCATATCCATTTGACGAACAAAATGTTCCTTTACCTCATAGAGGTTTTCATTCTGACTAACAAAGATTACATGATTAATATGTTTTTCAAAAGCCATCACATCTAATAAACGCACATCCATGAGATTGGGGCATTCAACTAACTGGTTGGCTAACCACTTGGCAATGCCGCTTTCTGTCAACAATCCATAAAACCCTTGATGATCATAGATTGGAAATTGTGTATATAAGCGTTGATTAATGATATCTAGAACAACCATTAATGGGTCATTGACATGAAAGGTAGCAACCTTACATGCAAAGCTTGGAATCACTTTTTTTGGTTTTGTTAGTTCTTTACCGATAAATTCAATGTCTTCAACAACTTCGCTATGTGGTTCAGCGATAATAAAGCCAGGGTCAACACGTTCATGAACGATCGCATTCCGAAGTTCGGCATACTTTTTTAAATCACCTTCAAATTTTTCAACAATTGGGTTACGCTTTTTTGCGATATCGACAACCTTTATAAACGAATAATGGCGATGCAACTGCAACTGTTTTTTTAATGTTTGTTCAATCGTATTAAATGCGGCAAGAAACCGTTCAGCATTTGAACTCACTCATCTCACTCCCTAGGTGTACACTCAAGTTTGGTGACGTATATCTATTCTTTATCAATAGAAAAAACCCTTTTTACAATTAAAATCAAAAGGGTTTTCAAGACTTATGAGACTAGCTATTAATTCAAGTCAAAGTGCTGTCCGTTTGCTTCATAGACAATCCATTCTGCTATATTTGTTGCATAATCGGCAATCCGTTCAAGGTAGCGCCCAATGAAGGCGAGATGAACCATTTCCTTTGTCTGTTGTGGCTCGGTTGATTGAAAAAACAAGCCTTTAATAAACTCACCATATTTTTGATCAACGTGATCATCGAGTGCTGCAATTTTTTGTGCTTGTAAAACATCACCCTGCTCATAGCCATCAAGAGCGCGCGAATACATTACTTTGGTATCCTCTCCAATTGCATATAATTGTTTATACCATTCCTCATGACCCTTCGACCTCTCTAGTCTCTTTGACGTTTTTGCAAGATCAACAGCTAAATCAGCGATACGCTCAAGGTCACTAGCCATTTTTAAAGCAACGATTAATGTTCGTAAATCAGTTGCTACAGGCTGTTGTTTTGCAATCATCAATGTGACCGTATCATTTATCGCTAACTCTAATTGGTTAATCTTATCATCATTTTTAATCACGGCATCCAATTGTTCCTTATCATTCGTTTGAAATGCAGCTAACACTTCTGTTAGTGCCTCACCGACTTTACTCCCCATGTCAACAATACTCATTTTCACTTGATGAAGTTCAGAATCATAGCTTTTGCGAATATTCATTCCCATCAATTAACCAAACCTTCCAGTAATGTAGTCTTCTGTACGTTTATCTGATGGATTAGAGAATATTTTACTTGTTTCCTCATACTCAATCACTTCCCCATTAAGGAAAAACGCCGTCTTATCAGAAATTCGTGCCGCCTGTTGCATATTATGAGTCACAATGACAATACTATAGTCTTTTTTAAGATTTTGTACGAGCTCTTCTACCTTTAAGGTTGAAACAGGATCAAGAGCTGAAGTCGGTTCATCCATTAAGATGACATCGGGTTCAATCGCTAAACAACGCGCAATGCATAAACGTTGTTGCTGACCACCCGACAACCCGTACGCATTCTCATGGAGTCGGTCCTTGACTTCATCCCAGATCGCAGCCCCTCTTAAGCTTGTTTCAACGATCTCATGTAAAACCTTTTTGTTTCTAATTCCATGAATTTTTGGTCCATATGCAACATTTTCAAAAATTGATTTAGGAAATGGGTTCGGCTTTTGAAACACCATACCTACTCGAGTACGTAGATCTTCTACTTGATAAGATTTATCAAAAATATTTTGACCTCGATATAAGATCTCTCCAGAAATTCGAACACTTGGTACCAATTCAACCATGCGATTTAATGTTTTAATATAAGTAGACTTTCCACAACCTGATGGGCCAATAATCGCTGTTACTTCATTTTCACGAATCGGTAGGTTAATATTTTTTAATGCCTGGTCCTCACCATACCATAGGTTTAAATCCTTTGTATGATAGATGACTTTTTTCGTTGCTGAAACTTGGTTTCTTTCAGTTTCATCTTCCTTAACCATTTCTTCTTGTTTAAGCATCGTTACCGCCATGATTATCACTCCATCCCTTTAGAATCGTTTTTGAAACTTATTTCTGATCAAAATCGCAATTGAATTCATCGTAAACAAAACAACGAGTAAGACAAGAATCGTTGCAGCTGCAAGGTTTGCATATTCTGCAACAAGCGCTGAATCAATCGTCCAATAATAGATTTGCATCGGTAAGACTGTAAACCGATCTAGGATATCTCCTGGAAACGGAATTAATAATGCAGGAATTCCAAGAACAACCAGCGGTGCGGTTTCACCAATCGCTCGGGATAATGATAGAATCAGCCCGGTTAAAATTCCAGCCAGTGATGCAGGTAAGACAACGTTTTTCACCGTTTGCCATTTTGTTGCTCCCATTGCATAAGATGCTTCCCGCAAGTATTGCGGAACGGCTCGAATCGCCTCTTGGCTTGCAACAACGACAATCGGAAGAACTAATAATGACATCGTTAATCCACCGGCTAACACAACTGATCCTAAATCAAAATTCCGTACAAAGATCGTTAAACCTAATATTCCAAAGACAACGGAAGGTACACCCGCTAAATTCGAAATGTTCGTTTGAATAAATGATCGTACTTTTCCTTTTTTTGCATACTCTTCTAAATAAATCGCTGTTCCAACACCTAAAAACATTGTAACTGGTGCGACAACAGCCATTAACCATAACGTACCAAGAATCGCTCCCATAATTCCTGCCTTATTAGGATCGTTTGAGAATTTACCTGTTAGAAAATTCATATCGATCCAGCCAAAACTCTGAATGAATACCTGACCGATCAGAATGACTAAAATCACGAGTCCGAATAAAGCAGAAAGAAGAAATAAAGATTTCGCTAGTTTATTGATCAATACACGACTGTTCATTTTCTTTTGTACTTGTTCGATGTCAACATATTTCATCCCTAGTATTCCTCCCTAACTTTACGAGAGATATATTGTGCTAGTAAGTTCATGAGTAGTGTAAAAACAAATAGTGTCATCGCAACAGCGTATAAGCTATAATAAATCGTCGACCCAGCAGGAGCATCCCCACCTGTCACCTCAACAATATAAGCGGTCATTGTTTGCATTGATTGCGTAATATCAAGGGTAAATGCTTTTGAACTTCCACTAGCAATCGTAACGATCATCGTTTCTCCAATTGCTCTTGAAATTCCTAATACAAAGGAAGCTATGATCCCAGAAGCAGCAGCAGGAAGAACGACTTTCCAAGTGACTTCAAGTTTTGTCGCTCCAAGAGCAAGTGCGCCCTCTCTCATTGAATTCGGTACAGAGCTCATCGCATCTTCAGAGAGGGAAGCAACCATCGGTATAATCATAATCCCCATAACTAATCCGGGACTTAAAATATTTGTTGCTTCTAAGCCTGGCACGAATGTTCTTAACAAGGGCGTAATTAAAGTTAATGCAAAAAAACCATAAACGATCGTTGGAATCCCAGCAAGAACTTCTAATATTGGTTTCAACGTTCTCCTTACTCTGTTTGATGCATATTCACTTAAATAGATCGCGGTCATGACACCAATGGGGATGGCCACGAACATCGCTATGACTGACGAGATAATCGTTCCGGTTACAAGTGGAAGAATCCCAAACTGGGCTTCTGAACTTAACGGTTTAAGAACAGTCCCTGTATAAAAATCTAAAAACGGGATATCAGTAAAGAAAAGAATCGTTTCACTTAAGAGTGTATAGAGAATACCGATCGTTGTTAAAATAGAAACGGTAGCAATGGCTAATAACATACCTGGTACCATTTTTTCCGTTATCGAACCAATACTAATTGTTTTCTTATTTTTATCTATCATTTCGCGGATATTGGCTTTTTTGCTATCTTCCGTAACCACGTTGTTTTCCAATTTTAAAACCCCTTCATCTCCTAGACATAAGATAAATTCTTAATTTCAAAACGGTGTCGCTGCAAACCTGCTGTAGGATACACACCTTACAGCAGGATCATATCGTCGCAGCGAATCACGTTATCTTTGATTACTTTAATGCTTCTAACGTTCCAAGATATCCTTCAATATCGTCATCTGCTAGCGGTGCAAAGCCAGTTTCAGCAGCTACCTCTTGCGCATGTTCCATTGTATAGATCGCATAATCTAATACTTGAGGCTTCTCTTTTGCCATGTCTACATTTAGATACGTAAATACAGGACGAGTGAACGGAGCATACTCTCCATCTTCAGCAATCGTGTCTAATGACGGTTCAACAGGTCCATTCCCAAAATCAACATGTACAGCTGTTAATTTATCGGTATTATTGACATAGTAACCATAACCAAAGAATGCAATTGCATTTTTATCTTCCGAAACTAGATTCACTAGTGTTGAGTATTCTTGTTGTAGATTCACACCATCAACGAGGTCTTGTTCATCTAAGATGACTTCCCAGAAAAATTCATACGTCCCATGGTTTTCATTTGGCCCCATAGCTACGATCGGCTCATCTGGAAATTCTGGACGGATATCAGACCATTTCTCGTTTTCAGCACTACCTAAGAAAATGTCAATTATTTCTTGTTCGGTAAGCTCTGTTGCCCAATCATTTTCCTTATTAATGACAAATGTCAATCCATCTAACGCTACTTTTAATTCTTGAACGTTAAGACCTAATTGTTCTGCTTCAGCTAACTCTTCTTCTTTAATCTCGCGAGAAGCATTGTTGAAATCTGTCCCATCTTCCTCTAAAAACTTTTTAAATCCAGCAGATGTACCCGCACGGCTCACTTCAACAGAAACATCCTCTTGTTCATTGATCATATAATTTTCAGCCATTTGCGCCATGAATGGAAAAACTGTCCCAGATCCATCGATAACAACCGAACCTGCTAATTCATCTTGGGTTACATCTTCATTGTTCTCAGTTTCATTACTTGCTGTTTCCTCTTCTGTTTCAACGGTGGTATCTTCCCCGCTTCCACATGCGACTGCCAACATCATTACAACGGCCATTACAACGAATAATAAAAACTTTTTCACAACTAGCCTCTCCTTTTACCAATTAAGGTGTCTCTGGTTTTGTTAATAGAGTAACTCACTTCTCTCTATCACAATTCAAAGTATAGTAGTCTATTATTAAGGACAATTAGAGTAGACATTAAGCTTTCATAAAAAATGTGAAGGTTTTGTAAAAAAATATAAAAACGCCTTAACAGTTCAATCTGTTAAGGCGTAAATCGCAATGTCAAACCCGCTGTCGCTGTCTGAACATAACCAGAATAATAGGCGTTTGCTTCCCTGACTAATTGCTGATGGTCACCAAAATGTGGGAGATGAGTTAATAGCAATTGCTTAGCTCCCGCTTCAGATGCTACCGTGGCTGCGTCCTTACTCGTCATATGACCAAAAGACGCCGCTTCTTGCCCTTCATAAAAACTTGCTTCAGCCACGAGCAAATCCGTTTCACTCGCGAATGCCGACAGTTCCGGAAAATAACTTGTATCTGCGGTATACACCAGTGAGTATCCATTATATTCAACTCGAATCGCGTAGCATGGCTTCGGGTGGATCGTTTTACAAAATGAGACTTGGAACGGGCCAATCGAAATCGTTCCGTCAGCTTGATAAGCAACTGCTTTAACATATGGCGGATAAGAAAGCTTCTTAAATTCATCTTCATCCTCACGATGCCCATATAAGAGAAGCGGATTAGTGCTTTTACCAAGCTTTGAGTTAATAAGACGATTATAGTGAAGAACACCGATATCAGCGATATGATCTTGGTGATAGTGTGAGACAATGACTGCATCTAATGTTTCTGGTGCACAGTATGCTTGCATTTGCGACATTGCCCCACTACCACAATCAAGTAATAGGCGATACCCATCAGCTTCAAGCAAGTAACTCGATGTCGCCTCCCCACTTCCCGGATACCCATGCCAATAACCAATCACCGTAAACTTCATTATATCCCACCCTTTCAATGACTATTTTTAGTATAACCCGAACGAACCTCTCTAAGCCTTACACCAAATAAAATTAAGAGAGGACAACCCTCCTCAGCGCTATATCCAATCAACATTCTTAACCACCCCTAAAAAAAGAATTGAATAACGTAGATAGCGAGACGCGAAACGGTGATAACCGTTTCCGCCGACGATACGTCCGCGTAGAGAAGATGTGGCGAACGCGCTGTAAGCATGCTTTTCGCTTACATAAGCGTACGACATATTCTTCTCGTCAAGGGTCAAGCGATTCAACCTATCCAAAGCGATAGGAGTATTACTCCTATGGGACGTTCGCTCTTAAAAAAGCTAAGAAAAAAGCCTTTAGTGATCGAATCACTAAAGGCTTTTTTAACTTATGCTTCTTGAGCAACTGGATATACACTTACTTGTTTGCGGTCACGACCAACGCGTTCAAACTTAACAACGCCGTCAACCTTAGCAAATAGAGTGTCATCTCCACCTTTACCAACGTTTACTCCAGGGTAAATACGAGTACCACGTTGACGAACTAGGATTGATCCACCAGTAACTTCTTGTCCGTCAGCACGCTTCGTACCAAGACGTTTCGAGATTGAATCACGACCGTTCTTTGTACTACCTACCCCTTTTTTCTGTGCGAAAAATTGAAGGTTCATTTTCAACATGTTCATTCACCTCCTGTGGTTTCAATAACTTTTATATGTTCGCTGTATTGTTCTGCGATTGATTGTAACGAGACAATCATGCCGTCTAATAAGAGTTGAACTTTCTCATGTGTATCACTGTCTAAATGACTAGGTATGATACAGCGGAGAAAGCCTCCGTCATCCTCCATCTCGACATCGAGTTGAACATGACATAGAGCATCAATTGCATTCACCGCTCCAAACGAGACCGCAGAAGCACCAGCACAAACGAGATCATAGCCATAAGGACCAGCATTAGCGTGTCCACTCATCGTAAATGATGAAATCTGCTTGTTTAGCTTACGTTCTACACGTACGTTAATCATCGTAATGCCTTATGCGTTGATTTTTTCAATAACAACTTTTGTATAAGGTTGACGATGACCTTGCTTACGACGGTAGTTTTTCTTTGGCTTCATTTTGTAAACGATGATCTTCTTCGCACGACCTTGTTTTTCAACTTTCGCGCTAACTGTTGCACCTTCAACGTAAGGAGCTCCAACTTTCACATCGTCTCCGCCTACCATTAATACTTTATCGAAATTAACAGCATCACCTTCAGCAGCGTCTACTTTTTCGATATAGATTTCTTGGCCTTCTTCAACTTTGATTTGTTTTCCACCAGTTTCAATAATTGCGTACATTCTCTGCACCTCCTCAATATACTAAGACTCGCCATCCCAGGTGCGCACTGCGCTTAAAACCTGTTCTGTGCGGTTGTAGCTCTTTGGGTGCTCACCAAACAACTAACAAAAGCTATAATAGCATGAGTCACTTCTTCGTGTCAATAACGTTTTAACAGTCATCAGCGCTCACTTGCTAAAATGATTATACTTAAAAGTTGCGCAGAAAGCAATGTGGGTTTAACGGTTAGTTTTTTCCAATTGAAGCAGTCTTTGCTTTGCGCCTTCATCCTCACCAATAAAACGTATCTCGTAGTCATGTTCAGTCATTTTTTCATTGCTATAAATATAGATATGATAATGAAACGCCTCTTCTAACGCTTTCACGTGCTCGTCATTTTCTCCTTTTATGATCGTAGCAACATGTGGAGGCACTTCAAGTAGCAACGCCTCATCATCCATATTTCGATATTCCCACAGCAACCGTTCTACTCGGTAGGCTTGTGCCTCGTCCGATAGCACGGTCCCCTTACCACTGCACGTCGGACAAGGCTTTGATAAGCTGTCCTGTAGGTTTTGACGAACCTTTTTCCTAGTCATCTCAACTAAACCTAACCCAGTTATGCCGACAACGTTTGTTTTCGTCCGGTCGTCCTGTAAAGCTCTTGTAAATGCATGCAATACCTCTTTGCGATCTGCCTCATGACGCATATCGATGAAATCAATGACAATAATTCCTGAGATGTCACGAAGTCGAAGCTGCTTGGCAATCTCTTTTGCCGCTTTTACATTCGTTTTCTTGATTGTCTCCCGCAAATCATTTTTCCCGGTGAATTTGCCCGTATTTACATCAATAATCGTTAGTGCCTCGGTTTGTTCAATTAATAAATAGGCACCATTTTTTAACCAGACATGATGTTTTAACGCTTTCTCTAGTTCTTTTTCGATGCCATGGTAAGAAAATATGTTTTCACGTTCACGGTATAGTTTCACCTTCGTTTGTAGGTGTGGATAGGGGTCTAGCAATTCTTTTAAACGTAGGTAATCCTTCTGGTTATCAATGACAATTTCATGTACATCATCAAACGTAAAGTCACGAACAATTCGCTCTAACAAACCGATATCTTGATGAACGAGTGCAGGCGGTTTTAATTCCTTACCCTCCTTCCACACGTCCTGCCAAAATCTACGTAAAAACCTTAGCTCCTGTTCTATTTTTTCAGCTGACTCTCCTTCACAGACGGTACGAATGATCATCCCTTCATTGTCACTTAACAATTCTTCACCGATCAGGCGCCAACGTTCCCGTTCCTGTTCCGTTTTCATGCGACGTGACACACCACAATACCCACCTTCAGGCATATACACGATATAACGGCCGGGAAACGAGACAAGGCCTGTTAGCCGTGGTCCCTTCGTTCCAAAGCCTTCCTTTGTCACCTGAACAAGCAGTTCTTCACCTTTGGTCACAAATTCAGAAATGTTGCGTTTCTTTTTTTCTTCTTCCTCTTCATCAAATCGTTGAAAACTCAGCAAATCATCGCGATACAAAAAACCATTTTTGTCACGTCCAAGGTCAACAAACGCTGCTTGCATCCCTGGTAAGACGTTGACCACTCTTGCCTTATATACATTACCGACGATACGATTTTCAACTGGGCGTTCCACCATGAGCTCAACGACTTGACCGTTTTCAGTTATCGCTGCTCTTCGTTCCGTTGTTGCCAAATTAAAATAGATCGTTTTCAATAATCTCATCCCCCGCTATTCAGACACCTTCATTACTTTTGTCGCACCCTTTCTTACTACCTTCCCTGCTTCATCTCTTCTATATAAAAAGCTAGGCTATTACACCGGACTTAGGAGATCAATCGAAGTGCTTCTTTCATTGTACTATACATATTGTTCCCTTCAAAAAAAACACGTAAAATTTCTTTCTCATCATATTGCTTCCGTTGCTGGTCTGCAAGTAAAGTAACAATGATCGTATGTGAAAAACCGCGCCGGAATTGCTGAACAACATCGCGAATTCGTGTGTCTTCTTGAACGATAATCTTTCGCCTCGCGAGGGGGATAAGCTGCGGACGATAAAACCGCTCCATTAAAAATCGCATAAAATAATAATTTCGTTGCCTCCATTGCAAATAGTGTGATGCATATAAAAAGGTTAACACCACCCATAAATTTAAATGAAACGGATAAAGGTAAATACTCGTTATACTCACAACAAATAAGCTAATAAAAGAAAATATAAGTGCTCGTTTTTGCGCCACTTGAAAGGGCCACTTCATGGAGCATAACAACAAGACTAATCTCCCACCATCTAACGGCCATACCGGCAAGAGGTTAAACAACAAAATCATTACATTATGAGCAACAAAAATCTCATGATCATTGACAGTCCAAAAATCAAATTGTAAACAAGCAAACGAAAGTAAAATCAACCAGAGGTGCTGCAGCGGTCCAGCTATAATAATAATAAACTCCTGATATAATGGCCGGTTCCCGTGTTCATCCATCTCTGCAACGCCACCGAACGGTAGCAATTCAATTTTCGTTATTTTCCATTTAAAAAAATGGGCCGCTATACTGTGACCCATTTCATGGATAAAAACAATTGTAAAAACCATTAACACTTCGCGAAAATACCCGGTTAAAATCCCGATACCGATCACAAACCAGAAGAATGGATTAATTTTTATTTTGTTGAAAAGGTCGAAGAAGCTAGTCAAATGAAATCACTTCAATCGGATCAATGTAATCCTCGCCTTGCTTTAACGCAAAGTAATATTGTCCATGTTCGGTTTCACCCTCCTTGGAGACACTGCCAACAACTGTACCCGTTGATACGTGATCATAGAGATTCACCTCGACCTCATCTAGCATTCCATACCATGACTCCCCACCATCATAATGTTGAATGACGACCGTGTTTCCTAGGTCAACCTCTTCATCAACAAAGGTTACTTGACCTCCCTTGACTGCTTCAACGACGGCATCAGCCTCTGTTTCCACTAGCACACCCGTCCCACTTTGTTCAAAGCTTTGGGTCACATGACCACTAGCAGGAACAGCGTAAGCCATTTCGACCGCTTCATTTTCAAAGTCTTCGAGAGCCACATCATTTGTCATCGGCAATAAAGCCATTGGTCGACCGAACTGATTTTCATACCAATTTGAAATTTGTGCAAATTGTAATTCATGTTCATAAGAGTGTTGTACAAACTGCCTAGCACCTTCAAGCTGTGGATTACCTGTTTTAAAGAGGATGGCAACGATTAAAAATAAACATACTGCAGCCATCAATCGGAATAGAAATAAATCTTTTTGCATCCACTTCTCCTGAGGTGGTCCGCCTTTCTTCTCATCTTGATAAAGGTAAAAATCAGGCTCGTCTCGCGCTTCATCATGACGGTCAAAAATCTGTGGTGCTGACCGTTCTTTCTGTTGTACTTTGCCCTCAACTTCTCTTCGTCGTTGCACGACTTTTTTACGAATCTTATCCACTCGTTTTGACATTAGTTCCCCCCACCTTTACAAGCCTTCATTTGTTTTGTCTGCTTTTTAAGCGTCTCTATCATGGGCCTTCGGTCATGACCTTGTCTCACTTGTTTTGTAATACATCTTATGACTTGTCCCCGCAAGATATGCAATAATAGAGGAAAGAGGAACGAAATATTAATAGTGCGTGTTTAAAAGTAGTATAAAAAGTGAAAGTTCAAGAGGTATAGCTATTATTACGTGAGCAGTGTACAAGTAAGCCAACGAAAGAAATTCGACAGTAACTTTTACGGGACACTTTGAACATTATCTAATAACAATGAGGGATTCATATGAAAACAGATCACAACATAACAGGCGTTGTCCTCGCTGGAGGGCAATCAAGAAGATATGGAAGTCCAAAGGCATTCGCCACGTTTCAAAACAAACCATTCTATCAATGGGCAGTTGAGGCATTAACGCCTCATACAGAAAAAGTGATTGTCATTAGCCACCCGACATTAACAAGACGGCTTCAAGATATCGGAAACTATGAAACGATTGAAGACGACTCAGCCGTAAAAGGACAAGGACCACTTGCCGGCATTTATAGCGCGATGTGCCACCACTCCTCCGAGTGGTATATGGTTCTACCGTGCGATACGCCACTTATTGACGAGAAAATCGTTGGGGTATTGTGTGCTCATGCAGTCCAAGGTAAAAATAGCGATGCGGTTGTACCAACAGCTGCAGGTAAGACACAGCCCCTTGTAGCGATCTACAACCGTCGTTGTTTACCGATCATTGAAAAGCTATTAGCAGATGGTCAGCTTAGGATGATGGACTTATTATCTAAAATCAAGGTTGAACACATTCGTCGAGATGAAATTGGCACCTCAGATCAAGCCTTTATCAATATTAATAAGAAACAAGATTGGGAGAAGCTACAGTGAAGGTCAAAGATATTCGCCGTTTTGTAAAGAAACGGACCCTCGGCCTCGGTTCGCTGTTTCCTCTTATTTCCCCTAATTGAGCAGGTAAACGGACTCTGGATCCCTTATCGGCTTTAAATGCACGGATTCCGCGCCATTTCTGGGCATTTAACGTCTCCTCTGTCCTCTTCACACCTTTATTAGACGAATTTTACCCGAATAGCGGAATCAGGGTCCGCTTCCTTCTATGAGCGGACCCTCAGTTCTTTATTTTGCGAGTGTACTTGCCCCTGCCTGCTACACCTTCAACTTAATTTCTCTTTCCTCAGTGAACCACCCTAAAATTCTAACCTAAGGCGGCGTGAGTAAGCTTACTCCTCTGAACACTCACCCCTGCTAGCGCACTCCGACCCCTTTTCTACCGAAAGAAAAAACACAGCCCTAATTAGGACTGCGTCTCATTCGCCTCTAGCTTTTCGAGCCGTTGTAATAAAGGCTTTTTCCAACTTGCGGCGAGTTCTTCTACATTTACTAATTTTTTTAACGCCTGCTGATTTTCCTTGTCATGATACATCGTTTGATTCGCAAATGCGATCGACACACCGCTTTTGTGTCGTTCTTTTACAACTAGCCGTGAATGCTTTGAAACATGACCTTCCTCTAGTACACGAAAGTAAAAGCCGCTGTAGCCTGTTTGTTGCACTCGTTGCGGCAAGTTCTCTAGCTTATGTACACGAGCAATCTTATAGCAGGGCTGCCGCGGCTGGCTTACTTGCACAACAGCACCACCAAGTTGAAACACATCTCCAATACAAACATCAGCCTCTGTTAATCCTCTAACCGTCAAGTTTTCTCCAAATGCGGATGCCTCAAGCTGTATACCCAGCTCACGTTCCCAATAATGATAATGGTCATAGCTATAAACACAAACAGCCTTATCAATACCACCATGGTTTTTCATATCGGCTTGACGATCCCCTGCCAAGTTTTCCTTAGACAAATAGACTGGCCCATCTACTGGCGTTTTTATGAAACCTGTTTCTACATCGCCTCGCTCGGAACGTAACCATTGCGGCTGCCCGACATTCACTGAAACTATTTCAATCATGAATACTCCTCCTTAGCCACCACTGACTGGAGGAATAAGGGCAACTGTATCTCCTTCTTTGATGACATCTTGATCGTCTCCATACTCTTCATTAATCGCCACCATAAAGCGCTCAAGCTCAGGTAAGCTCGGATAGCGCTCACTCAACAGTTGCTTTAACTCGGTAACGGTAAGAGATGACTGTTCCAGCTCAACCTCCCGCCGGCCTACGATTTCTTCCAATTCAGCAAAAAATAATACTTTGATCATCATTTTCCCTCCAGCTCAGGTTTTCCTGTTGGGTATGGTGTTTTTTCTAATTGGTCACCAATCCACTTCTCGCCGTCTTCCCAATGCTCTTTTTTCCAGATTGGCACAATCTCTTTAATTCGCTCAATCGCATAGCGACTCGCCTCATAAGAATCAGCGCGGTGCGGTGTTGAAACTGCGATCACAACCGCAATGTCGGTAATTTCTAACCGACCGATTCGATGAGTAATCGCAACTCTTGTATTTGGCCACTTTTCATTAATTTCACTACCTATTTGTGCTAGCTTTTTCTCAGCCATTGCCACATAGGCATCATATTCTAAATATAACGTCCGCTTCCCTTTTGTCAGCTCCCTTACAGTGCCGATAAACGTATTAATGGCACCAGCATGAGGATGTGTCACTTTCGTCACCACTTCTTCAATAGAGATCGGCTCATTTGTCATTATAAAAAGGTTGTCACTCATGCATATCCCCCCTTACATAATTGTCTCGTAACCACGTAATCGCTGTCTCATCACCGATCGAAAACACTGGGACTCTAATCCCTTTAGACAGGTCTATCAGTCGCTCATCCCACGTAATGACAGCGATAATATTTGTTAATTCGTGAAGCAACGCCCGATCACCTGCTTCTTTTATAATCACTACTTTCGGATAGTCTTCAAATTTATAACCTTCCACAACGATACAATCAAATTGAAACGGTTCATACAGTTGGATTAAATCCGCCAACCTCCAGGATTGATCGTTCGTGATTTGTAGCTGTAACTGGTTTTGTCCCGTCACTATCGTTGCTGCTGAGCCAGCTTGGCGATGGCGCCAAGAATCTTTCTTTTCATCCAGTGCCGTTAAAGGGCCTTTATGTCCGTGATGCTTAATGGTAGCCACGTTGATGTTGGATTGAGTAAACGAAGCAACAACTTTTTCAACAAAGGTCGTTTTGCCACTGTTACTATAGCCGACCACTTGAATGACGGATGTTACTCTCCCCACGGGTTCGAACTCCCTTCACCTTCTAGTAATAAAACATCGACAACGGTTCCTGCTTCAAATCCCCTTGTTCCTCCTGGCAGCACAAGTAGAGCATTTGCATCAGCAAGGGATGTGACGATTCCAGATTTATCAAGACCTGTCGGTGCGACAACAAGTTGATTACCCTCAATGGAGACGCGACTACGGACAAAACGCGTAAACGGATTGGGCTTCGGGAAATCCTTCGTCAATGTCGCCTTTGCTCGCTGTAAGTGTGGCTTTTCTGATGCAAAAAAGCGCTGAATGATTGGTCTCGCATAAAGCTCAAACCCAACATAACAAGCGGATGGATTTCCTGAAAGTCCAAATAACAGCTTTCCGTTATATTCAGCAACAGTTGTGACACTGCCCGGACGCATCGCAATCTTATTAAATAGCACGTTGGCTCCTAATTTTTTATAGATTTCAGGTAAATAGTCATAATCGCCAACAGACACCCCGCCTGTTGTTATTAAGACATCAACTTCATCAATGGCCGCTTTAATCGCGTTGAAACATTGATCAAAATCATCAACAAGTTTGCCATAATATTTCGGCTCAGCACCTGCACGTTTAATTTGTGAAGCGACCATATAGGCATTGCTGTTGCGAATTTTCCCTGGAACGAGCGGTTCACCAACATCAAGAAGCTCCGTTCCGGTTGCATAAATACCGACAAGCGGCTTTTTAAATACTGGTACCTTGGCATAACCAAAGGTCGCCAGCAATGCTTTAATCCCTGGATCAATCTTTCTACCTTTCTCAACGAGCGGATTCCCCTTTTGGGCATCTTCTCCTTGAACAGAAATGTTATCACCTGCTTGGAACGAGCGCTTAATCTGAATATAAGAGTTCCCTTCCTCGTCCGTTCGTTCCTTCGTCAACTCAAACATGACGATAACATCGGTTCCTTCAGGGATTTGTGCTCCTGTCATAATTCGAATCGCTTCGTATCGCTCTGGCACCTTAGTAGCAAGCGATCCTGCTCCGATTTCTTCGATCACTTTAAACTCAACCGGTGAATCTGCAGATGCTTCCTTCGTATCTTCAGCACGCACGGCAAATCCATCAAGTGGAGATTTATCAAACGGGGGGACATCATGGTCCGGGATGAGTGGCTCTGCTAAATACCTGCCATCACTGTCTTCAATCGAGACATGCTCAACCCCCGCTTGCTTTGTAAATTGTAAAACCGCTTGAACGGCCTCTTTCACTGGTATTGGCTTACGTTGTTCAAACATACATCCACCTCTATTTACTCCTCATTCTATTTGCATTACGTTATACCCATTATACGCCTGTTCTTACCTATTATAAAAGTTTCAATGCCAATTAACTGTACAGAAAATCACAACATTCATTATGTATTTGTTTATAATAGGGTTGATTAGCATGTACGTGTTCACTTCGTTGAATTATAATGAACGTATACACACAAACATCTCAAATCGAGAACAATATCACCTTATAGGAGATTTCTATGCACCTACTCATTTTCAAGACTAGAGACGTCCACCACTTTGGAGAACGGATTCAAATAAAAAACAAGCAAGAATACGCACCCGATAAAAGAGGTCAGGCACATGGGTGAGCTTAATTTATTTCCATTATTATTATCGTTACGCGTCGCAGGCACCGCAACCATCATTACGATCATCATCGGGCTGCCACTTGCCTATTATTTAAGTCGTTCAAAAGGCAAGCTGGCCGATATCCTCGATACGATGCTCACGTTGCCAGTGATTTTGCCACCAACAGTGTTAGGGTATTATTTATTAGTACTGCTCGGACGGCAAAGTAAGGTAGGACGTTTTTTAGAAGATACGTTTGGGATAACGATTGTATTCACACCCACAGGTGCAGTGATTGCGGCAACGATCGTCTCAATCCCTTTTACGATAAAATCCGCAAAAGCCGCCTTTTCTTCGATTGACCATAACTTGCTAAATGCAGCTCGAGTTCTTGGACGCAGTGAGTTCAATTTGTTCTTCGCTGTCATTATCCCCCTTGCCTGGCCCGGGATCGTCTCAGGGATTACGTTGAGCTTTGCACGAGCTTTAGGAGATTTTGGAGCGACATTAATGGTTGCCGGTAGCATTCCTGGTGAAACGATGACGATGCCAATCGCGATCTATGATGCACTTCTCGCTGGGGATCGTGAGCTTGCTAACTTGCTCGTCTTAATAATGACAGTTGTCTCGATCGTGATTATTTATATCGTCAACCGCCTAGAAAAACGAATGATTAAGGAGCGTCAATCATGATCGACGTTAATATCACAAAAGAATGGAACGAATTTCAATTAGATGCCTCATTTCAATTTAAAAAAGGGGTTCTCGGTATTTTAGGACCTTCTGGCTGCGGTAAAAGCTTAACCTTACAAGCCATAGCCGGCCTACAGACGCCTGATCATGGGACAATTACGTTAAATGGACAGACCCTTTTTGATGCAAAATCGAAAGTAAATGTAAAGCCAAAGGATCGTAACATCGGCTATGTTTTTCAAAATTATGCATTGTTTCCGCATTTAACTGTTGCCAAAAACATCGGCTTTGGCCTAAAGAAGGTCAACAAACGAGAACGTCTGCGTCGTGTTGATGAGATGCTAACAAAAATGCAGCTAGATGGCTATGGCAACCATTACCCATCAGAACTCTCAGGCGGCCAGCAACAGCGTGTCGCACTTGCGCGTACGCTAATAACCGAGCCAGAACTGTTATTACTAGACGAACCTTTTTCTGCGCTCGATCAGCACGTCAAACATGCCCTTGAACAAGAGCTCGTATCTCTTCTCAAAAAAAACTTTGATGGAATCGTTCTGCTGGTTACGCACAATATTGAAGAAGCCTATCGCTTATGTGATACGATCGTTATCTATGAAAATGGGAAGACAGTCCAAGTCGGAGAGAAACAAGAAATATTAGAGCGCCCCGCAACGTTAACAGGAGCGCGTCTGATTGGCTGCGATAACATCTTCAAAATCAATACCCTTTCAGAAGAACAACATGAGCTGGTTGTTCAAGTCAATCAACTTCTCATCCGTACAAGCAAAACAGAGCTAGCACCAACACATCTCGGTATTCATGCGCATAAACTCAAGCTCACCGATCAGCGAGATGAAGAGAGAAATCAGTTTTCATGTACACTTGAAACAGTGATTGAAGGTATTAACAGAACGACCATTCACGTCAACTGTCATGGAACAACCATGACAGTTGACGTAGAGAAAGAACAAGCAAATCTACTTCTTCAATCAAACGAGCTATACTTGACGATACCATCTGATAGTGTCTTTTATATTTCTAAAGAATCCCCTTGAACCACCTTCTGCTCCCAAGCTATCTTCCCTGCTAACTGTCACTAGCGTTCCAGCTACTACCAAAAACACTTGAGGCAAGAACCTCAAGTGTTTTTTTAACGTATCCCAAAGAATTTCTTCACTTTTGAAAAGACACCACTATTTTCCTCAAGAGATAGAAGAGGTACTGTTTCCCCTAATATTCGTCGTGCGATGTTTCGGTACGCGATAGACGCTTTTGTATTTGGTTCCATCGCAATCGGTTCACCTTTGTTTGAGGCTTTGATGACATTATCATCATCAACGACAATGCCGAGAAGTTCAATTGCAAGCACAGACACAATTTCATCGACATCTAACATGTCTCCGTTTTTCATCATATGCCCACGAATACGATTGACAACTAGTCGTGGTGGTTCAATATCTTCTTGCTCTAATAACCCGATAATCCGATCGGCATCTCGAACCGATGACGTTTCCGGGGTTGTGACAACAATCGCCTTATCTGCTCCTGAAATGGCATTTTTGAACCCTTGCTCAATTCCGGCTGGGCAATCGATTAACACATAATCATACTCACGCTTTAATTCCTCGATGATCTCGCGCATATGATCTGGATCAACGGCTGTTTTATCTTTTGTTTGCGCAGCTGGCAGTAATGCTAAGCACTCAAACCTCTTATCCTTAATTAGTGCTTGTTTCACGCGGCAGCGTCCTTCAATGACATCAACTAAATCATAAATAATGCGGTTTTCTAGACCCATAACGACATCTAAATTACGCAAGCCAATATCGGTATCGACAAGACACACTTTTTTTCCGGAAAGCGCAAGGGCTGTCCCAATATTTGCCGAAGTCGTTGTTTTACCAACGCCTCCCTTACCTGAAGTAATGACAATTGCCTCTCCCACGCTCATTTCCCCCTTCTTCCTCTAGTACAGATGCTAGATATCAATTTCTATAACTCTCTAATCTAGTTAAATTTGGTCTTAATTGTGTTAACTGTTGAACCCGTTCAAGCGTAATTTCATCCTCAGTTCCATCTATGTATGCACATTCCATTTCATATCCAACCGGCTCCGTATGATCCGGTGCATATTTGACCAACTCGGCAATCCGAAGCTGAGTCGCCGCCATATAGGATGACGCGATCACTGACTGCTTGTCACCATGACAACCTGCATGAGCCACGCCTTTTAAAGCACCCATAACAAAAATGTTCCCTGTTGCGATGACCGTCCCTCCTGGATTGACATCGCCAATAAGCAATAAATCACCTGTAATTTCAAGAACTTGTCCAGAGCGGATGATTCTAGCAATTGAAACGATTTGTGACTGTTTTCGTATATTCTCAGCCTCAACCTTACTGATCACATTCGAATCAATTTGCTCAACATGCAAATTTTTATTCTCAACTATGACTTGTTTTAAGTCTGACTCTTGTTCATCAGTTAAATAACGGTTACCAATCGAAACTTTCACACTTACTTGCGGTCCATCAGTTAATTGATAATGGTTAGATGATAGCTTTTCATCTAATTCTTTGATCAGTTCAGCATACGAACATCGGTCATCTAACATCAGAATAAGGCCATCTTTGGTTCCTTTTATTGTTACATAATGTTTTGTTTGTGTCATTCCAAAGTTCACCTCAAACACTGGTTAAATACATCCATAAATACTATTCAACAATGGGGCGGGCAATCCCTTTTTTATTAGATTAATTTTCTCGTTGATAGTCCAATCGTTTTATGTACAGCAAAAATTTCTTAAGTGGATACGCGATCAGCGCAGCAAATACACCATTAAGGATCACCCCTGGCAAAAGACGTGTAGATAAGAAAACCTCATGGACAACTTCAATGTGTCCGATTAATGTGTAGAGACCATAGACAAAGTACTCGACAAATACGACAGCTAGGAGCGTAAGAATAACAATCAAGGCATAACTGCGTTTAACCCTAGCAAAACCAAGGGCAAACGAGTAACCAACAAGTCCGAGCGCAAATGTATAGATCCCTAGTAAATTAGTATAAATCACATCATAAAAAATGCCAAAGATCATGCCATAGACTAAACCATATCCACGTCCATTAAAAATAGCAATAAATACAATCATTACGACAACAAAACGTGGAACAAGCAGCAAATCACTGCCATAGGCACTAGGTGAAAAAACTTGAAAAATTGTCCCTTCAAAAATAAATAAACAAAAGACGATCATAGGAAGGAGATAACGAATCACGAATCATCCCCCTCAATCAATTCCGGATCTAGCGACGTACTTGTTCGCTCAATCACCATCACGTAATCAATGTTATAAAAATCAGCTTCTGGCTCAACATGAGCGTTGGCAGTGAGGCCGTATTCATCTGGTTCTACATCAACAACTTTGCCAATCGGCAGTCCTTCTGGGAAGATTCCCCCTAACCCTGAAGTACTAACGATTTGATCCTCTTCAATATCAGCATCAACGTCCAACTTTTTTACTAGCAATGTCCCTCGCTCTTGATCATACCCTTCAACAAAACCAAAAACCGGCTCCTCACCGTGAATCATTGCGGATACCCGGTTTGTCGGATCATGATCCGATAATAGCTGTACTGTGGATGAAAATTGAGAAACATTATTGACTTTACCAATTAATCCTTGGGAATTGATGACCGCCATGTTCGGTTCAATCCCGTGTTGAGCACCTTTATTGATACCAATAAACTCACTCCAACGATCAGGGGTGCGGTGAATGACCAGTGCAGGTCTCATTTGATAGTCATTTAAGCTTTCTTCAATTTCAATCAGCTGTTTTAAACTTTCATTCTCACCCTTTAGCAAATTTCGCTCAACTGAAACCGCAGCATATTCATCTAAACGGGACTTTAGGACTTTATTTTCCTCATAAATGTATCTCATCTCTTGTATATTCTCAAAGAAACCCGCTACAGATTGAGCGGGTTTGTTGAAGATGGTTTGTACCCATCCGACAGAATCTCTCATAAATTGTTCTGGCCATGTCACTCTCTCGCGATCACTCATTGAAAAACCAATCAATGCCACTAAAATAATAATGCTGACCATAAGAACAATAAGTCGTTTGTTGGAAAAAAATTGTGGCATAGCTTACACCTTCTTAGCCTTTTCTTTGCGAGCGGACCGTAATCCCTGCCTTCGATCGAAACAGGTGAAGGTTCTCAAGCGCTCGTCCAGTTCCTAGTGCAACGCAATCAAGTGGCTCTTCAGCAACGAGTACTGGCATGTTCGTCTCTTCACTTAAGACACGATCAATGTTACGAAGAAGAGCTCCACCGCCTGTTAAGACGATGCCTCGGTCCATAATATCAGCTGCTAATTCTGGAGGTGACTTTTCAAGCGTGTTCTTCACTGATTCAATAATCGTTGTGACCGTATCATCTAACGCACCTGAGATCTCCTTTGCTGTGATGGAAACCGTTTGTGGCAAGCCTGTCACAAGGTCACGTCCACGAATATCCATATCCTCGACACCTTCAGGGTCACCAGCCGAACCAACTTCTACTTTTAGCGCTTCTGCTGTTCGTTCACCGATCATTAAATTATAATTTTTCTTAATGTATTGAATGATTGCTTCATCCATATCGTCACCTGCAACACGGATTGATTGACTCGTTACAATCCCACCTAGGGAGATGATAGCGACTTCTGTTGTTCCGCCACCAATATCAACGACCATGCTCCCTGTTGGCTCCCATACCGGTAGATCCGCACCAATCGCAGCCGCAAACGGTTCTTCAATTGTGTAGGCTTCACGTGCACCTGCTTGCTTGGTTGCATCTTCAACCGCTCTTTTTTCAACTGCTGTAATGCCAGATGGTACACATACCATCACATTTGGCTTTCTTGTAAAGATCGAGCGATTTTTTTGTGCTTGTTTAATGAAGTATTTCATCATTGTTGCCGTTGTGTCGAAGTCTGCAATAACGCCATCCTTCATTGGGCGAACAGCAACGATGTTTCCTGGCGTACGTCCAATCATATTCTTTGCATCATTCCCGACAGCCTCAATCGAACCCGTATCCGTCCGTAAGGCAACAACAGATGGTTCTCTAACAATCACACCTTTGCCCTTCACATAAACGAGCGTATTCGCTGTCCCTAAATCTATACCTAAGTCTTTTGAAAAACCACCAAACATCTATGTATCTCCCTTCATGAATAACGCAAAACTCATAAGCTTTATTATACTTAATTATTGCCAAAAAAAATAGCCTTAAAGTTCACCTTCGATAATTTTACATTTTTTTCACTCCGAATGGAAAGAGGCTTACCCGAATTTAAGTCGAAAGCTTCACTTTTTGCTATTGAACGTATCCTTTTTCCTTAAGACTTATATATTTTTGATCACCAATAATGACATGATCAAGTAGCTCAATACCTAGAACCTTTCCACTTTCAGCCAATCTCTTTGTCACTTCGATGTCCTCGTGACTCGGTGTTGGATCACCAGATGGATGATTATGAAGACAAATCATCGAGGCGGCTGAACGTCGAAAAGCCTCCTTAAAAACTTCGCGTGGATGAACAATGCTTGCATTTAAACTACCGATAAATACTGTTTGTTTATGAATGACTTGATTCTTCGTATTTAAATATAAGCAAACGAAATGCTCTTGAGTTAAAAAACGCATTTCATCCATCACATAGCGCGACACATCATCTGGGGAACGAATCACGTAACGATCTTCTGAGCGTAAGCAGCTAATTCTTCTACCGAGCTCAAGCGCTGCACGTATCTCAACCGCTTTTGCACGGCCTATCCCTTTGATCGCTATTAGCTCTTCAATGGTCGCATCCTTTAATAAATGCAAGCCATCAAAATGCTGCAACATTCGTTGCGCAAGTGAAATCACAGATTCATGACGTGTACCACTTCGCAACAATATCGCTAACAGCTCTTGATTCGATAAGTATTTTGCACCTTCATTAAGCAGGCGCTCTCTCGGCCGTTCACTGACAGGAACATCACGAATCATTAATCGATTTTCTTCCAATAGAAAGTTCCTCCCTTACCTATTGTTTACAATCAAACAGTTTTCATGTACATTGAATCGCTTTTTTACAGTGCGTGTTCAAAAAGGAGGACAAAAAGAACCGAGAAGTTCGAGGCGGCGTAGCTAGGATAGTGTAGCGTATGCTGTTCATACGTGAGCAGCGCACATGCAAGCCAGCGAAGAAATTCGACGGTGATTTTTACTGGACTTTTTGAACATCCTCTTACTATGTTGCAATTAGTGCCTTGAATGGTTAGTTAAGAGACCTGTGGGGTAATCCCAAATGACTTCAACTCACGAACCGTGCGCGCAAGTGGTAGCCCAACGACCGAAAAATAGTCACCTGCTATCGACTTGACAAGCGTTGCACCAAAGCCTTGGATGCCATAGGCACCTGCCTTATCAAACGGCTCATTGGTGCTGACGTATTGCTCAATCTCGTCAGCAGTTAACTCCCAGAAGGTGACGCTTGTTCTTTCATGGAATGTTCGAGTTTGGTCTTTGCTGACAATCGCAACCCCAGTATAGACCGCATGCTCTGTTCCTGAGAGTTGGCTGAGCATCGCTCTTGCATGATCAGCGTCCTTCGGTTTTCCGAGAATTTGCTGATCTAAGGCCACAACTGTATCAGACCCGAGCACGATAGCATCAGGATTTTTTTCAAAGACATCTGTTGCCTTTTGGCGAGCTAACGATTCGACAGCTTCACTTGGAGTGTGGTTGGGATTGATCTGTTCGTCTATTGAACTTGTGGATATGGTAAAAGGTAGAAAAGCTTGTTCGAGAAGTTCTTTACGGCGTGGTGAACCAGAGGCTAAAATAAATGTTTTCATGAAGAGATCATCCTTTACAATAAAAATTTACGGTATCTTTTATTGTACAAGGATTACCATTAGAATACCAAATTACACAACCACTCGCAACTCCATTTTTTGAACATTCTGTAACCTTAAGCTGATTTAGCTACCATTCGAGGGACAGGCACCCTAGGTACAATGTTTTAACGTTGTACCTAGGTGCAATGATTTATGAAACACTTAACTGATCCATTAATGCTTCATAAGCGAGCATTGCCTGTAATAATGATTGTTGCACACCCCACATCTGGCTAGCCTGTCCCTGTTGCTGATAACTGCTGACTTGTTCAACTGCAGTTGCGATCGCTTCTGTAAATGGCTTCGCATTTGCTTCGATTTGTTCACCAGCTGATTCAAAAAAAACGGCACTTGTTTGCTGCCAGTGCTGATGTTGTTCATTCAGTGACTGAACATTTTCCGCATTAATTAACGAGCCGTTGCCTGCGATCCCATTCACTGATAACGCAATCAATTCTTGCCAAATCGCGACCCCATCGACAAAAAAGTTAACCGCTTCAGTGCTTTCGATGTTCGCTCCAGTTGCAGGAACGGCAAACGATTTAATATACGTTTCTTGCCCTTGTGACTTATAGTAGTCACTAATCGCCGTGGCTTGCTCTCGGTCTTGTCCAAGTCCAATAAACATATAGACTGGATCACTTCCTTCAGTCAAAACAGCTGGGTAACCGGCTTGGTTTAGGCTTGTAACAATTTCATTTCCTTTGACAGACGTTGAAAAAGCGCCACCTTGTATGACCTCTGCCTGAAGGGTCGGAACCTCAGATAACTCACTAGTCACAGGCAATGCTCCGCTTGTCCCATTTAAAGTCGCATCCTGTTGGGACGGTTCATTTGTAAAAACGGTTAAAACCATAAAGCCAAAACTTAAACCAACGATAATTGCAGAAACGACCGAAACCAATAATCCAACAGGAAGTGTCTGTAATGAGAAGCGTTTGTGATTGCGATGCTTTTTCTTCTTCCTTTTATATGGAAGCTTAGGGCTTTTTTCACGATTGCCATCATCCCAAAACGGCTGACGATTTTTCTTTCGCTGATTTAACTTCTTGCCGAAATCAATAATTTTCGTTCGAGGTGTGTCTGGTTGCTCGTTCTGTTGTTCGTCGACAGTTGGAAGTTGTTCTTCCGTGAGGTTATATGTACGTTCTTCGTTGTTATCATGATGATCAGTTTGGATTTCCTCGTACGATTGCTCTTGTCCATTTAGCTTGATTGAAATTCGCCGGTCCTCTTTGTTCATCGTCTCCAGCTCCTTTCTACGGTCTGTCCACATTAGAGGCTTGTCAACATGCTACTTATTTCTATTCTATTATATTGAACAGATTGATAGAACTAGATTTTGCAGATATTTGTGATTTTTCAATGTCGCTTCGCTCCTCCGCTTTTAATGATCTACTTTAGAAGGTATCATAATTGGTTTAAAAAAGAACAAGACATTTGTCGCCTTGTTCTTGAAAGTTTTGTCGGAACACACCCTATTGATTAGGGTAGTAATACGTTTCTATATTTACTGAGAATGCAATCACTTCAGATGGATTTTCAGCAAAGAGGAGCTGTTGTTCATTTGGTTGGGTAAAGTTAACTTGTAGGATTGAAGTTAGCCGCTCTCTTGTTTCTAACTCTTCTAGAAATGATAAGAAGTGATCATAATCTGGAGAAACAACTTGAAGTGACAAACCGAGCACATACACACCCTCTGGCGGTGTTAGTTCAGGTCCAGGCTCCTCACCTGCCTCTGCTTGCTCTTGTTCACGTTCTTCGTTCCGATAATTGACCACACTCTCATCCAATGCCCCATCATATTGATTGAAGGAAATCGATTCAATTCGACTGTTACTTACGGTCTCTACCTCACTTAATGACAGTAAATACCCGTCAACCTCACGATCAAGTGGCATTTGCCGTTCAAGCTGTGTAAGATTGGCGTCCGTTGCACCTCCTCGTTCAATTTCTGATCGCAACGCCGCAATTTGTCGTTCTTCAGCTGTGATCAACTGTTCAAATTCACTCTTTTCATGTTCTAACGGGAGGAGAAAAAAATAATAGAACAACGCTAACAATGAAAATAGAAACGCCAGACTGACTAAAAGCTTAGAGCGATTTTCAATGAGCCATTCCATGACGACTTCTCTCCTCCTTCCTTAATTCAAGCGGATCTGCTTGCAGTGACAAACTTACATCATAACGAGGTATGACCTTAAATTGGTTGGTCTCTCCTTCATGTTCAAACGTATGTACCGAGTTGATTTGCACATCGGCAACAAACGCTGACCGTTCTAATTCAGTCACATATGCAGCTACGTCCTCTAATGTTTCGAATTGAACTTGAATGCCTGTTTGACGGTTTTGATAATTATACGAGCTTAAATAGCCGTGGCTAGGTAAGCGCATATTCAAATCTGAAATGAAGATTGTCGTCGGTACTTGGAGGCCTTCTGTATAATCAATCGCTTCACGTAAGCGAATACCGATTTCCTCTCCTTGAACAATCCCAACCTCTTCCTCAAGGTCCGCTCGTTCTATCACAAGGCGGTGATATTCTTGTTCAGCCGATTCGACATCTGCTTTTAGACTCATATACATCACAAGTAAAGCCGTCGTAAACAAAATAAAAATCAGTGCAAAGATGACCAATGTGACCGTAAAAAGAGGACGTTTTTTCTCACGATTAGGAAGTAAGTTGATATCAACTAACAAGTTATGTCACCTCTTTCAACGACAGCCCGATCGTCGCTATAAACCCTTGCGAAAATGACTGTTTTCCATCAGTCTCTTTTGCTTCCGTGATTGAAACTGGAATTTCAACACGCTCAGCGAGCTGTTCTTTAATGCCAGTGAGGTACGGATGATCACCAGTGACTATGATGTTTGTCACTTGCTTGTTCCCTTGGTGCATCGAATAGCGGTAAAAGTTTAAAATTCGCTCAATCTCCTGGAGCTGATCATCAAGTTTGGACCAAATCTCTTCTTCATTCCCTTTGTAACGCCAGCTTAACTGCTTCGTTTCTTGTTGATAGCTGCTTGTCCACGCATCGTTTCCGAGGTCAAGCGTTTGATGTCGAATAAATTCAGGGTGATGCTCTGAAAAAATACTAATATTCACAGTCGTTAAATCGAACTTCGCAAACAAGTAATTGCTCTTCGTCGCGGCAATATCTTGTTGATAAAAATAACGATATAACGCAAGCGCTGTCACATCGGCTGCTATAGGCTTAAGCTTTGCTTCATCTAGTAATTCAGTATATGTAAGAACTTCATCCTCTGGGGCCGCAAATAAAAATCCCTCACGAACGTCTTGCCCTTCGACTGCTGGCAAAACATGAACATCAAGGACCGGATTAGAAAACGGCAAGTGAATCGAGCTACCAAGCTCCATCATTATATAGCCATTGACCTCATCATCAGCAACATCTAATGGGACCTCAACCTTTTTCATAATCACAGTTGAATCTGGAACAAAAAACTGCACTGGTCTGTTTTTAATGCCCCAATCGCGGACACAACTCTCGATCATACCGACAAAGGCTAGCTCGTCAACAACCTTCCCATTTTCGACGATTCCCGCCGGTAACTCTCGTTCACGCGTACGCACGACGCCAGGCAGTGTATGATTTTTATTTTCAACCATTCGAACGACGTAATCGTTGATCGTTAGACTAATCGTTTTTTTATTCGCTTTAAACGTAAACATTGCTACGGTCTCTCCTTTGTCGTCAAACCCTCGAATCAGCTTATCCTCTCTGTTCAGGAAGCCCGTCTGGGTCCCTAAAACGGAAAAGCCTAGGATAAGCACCTAGGCCTTTTGTTACATGGTAATAATCTTATTTCAGTATAAACGATATGACCTTCTAGTGGTAGAGCACTGCTGTCAAAAACAATTAGAGAAATTGTACATACCAATGCCAAAGGCTTTCCCCGAAGAAATAAATGACAAGCGCACCGATCGCAATAAAAGGACCAAAAGGGATGGGATTTTTACGCTTCACTTTTCCTGTCATCATCATTATTCCCCCAACAACAGCACCGATAAACGTTGCAGCAAACAATGTTAACAGCACGTCACGCGTCCCGAGTATGAACCCGAGCACAGCAAAAAGCTTAACATCCCCGCCCCCCATACCACCACGGCTGACGATGGCAATCAAATAGAGAAGTCCGCCACCTACAAAAAAACCAACAATCCCGTCCCACCATGGCTCATGTGGAATAAGCACAGTGATTGGAATGAAAACGATAAAGAAAAACAATAAAATTTTATTTGGTATAAGCATCTTATGTAAGTCAGAAATCGTAATGATGACCAGTAACGAAATGAGAAGGAGTGCAATTAATAACTCACTCGTCCAGCCAACGAGCACGGCTGCGACTAAAAACAAACACGCCGTTAGCCCTTCAAATAACGGATACTTGATAGACACCTTCGTCCCGCAGCCTTTACACGTTCCTCGCTGAAATAGATACGATAGCACCGGAATCAACTCAGATGCTGATAAGGTACGCTGACAGCGCGGACAATGCGAGCGCGGCTTGACAATTGATTCGCCATCAGCAACACGAATACCGACAACATTGTAAAAAGAGCCAAGGACAAGGCCGAGGATGAATATATAAATATAAAGGATCGTTTCCATGAGATCAGTCCTTATTTAAAAATAGAGTGGAAACTAGTTTATTAGGTTCCCACTCTATTTTTGTAACGTCTTTAACTTTCTGTTTGCCTATTCTTCCAGACCTTCTAGATAATCGATAATTTCTTGTTCAGTAACAAGACCGTCAACATCATTTATTTCATCTAAATCAGCTACATCATGCCCATCAATCGTCCAATCAGCTTCCGTACGAGCAACAGTAATCCCTACATCATCCAAGTCTACACCATCAATATAACGTGTAAGTTCATCATTATCACAACCGTCGTTATCAGCACAATCCCTATTTGCCTCAGCACTACTAGCTGCATATAGCTTAGCACCTGAGATAATATTTAACGCATCAGAGGCGGTTGCACGATCATCCGTATCCCCAATTATATTCCCAATCGCCGGCACAGCAATCGCTGCGATGATTCCTAAAATAACAACAACGGCTAACAGTTCGATCAACGTTAGACCGCGTTGATCCTTTAATAATTTCATTCGTTTGATCATTCTTCTCTCTCCTTTGTTTTCTAAAATCATTACAACGTTCTATAAAAAAGACCAATTTTATATTGCATCGCAAAACAAAATT
This sequence comes from Desertibacillus haloalkaliphilus, assembly GCF_019039105.1. NCBI lineage: Bacteria > Bacillati > Bacillota > Bacilli > Caryophanales > Bacillaceae > Desertibacillus > Desertibacillus haloalkaliphilus. The sequence continues at coordinate 83,247 of NZ_JAHPIV010000001.1, forward strand.
GGTCGGTTGCACTAATCGCTCCGGGTTATCCAAGTGCCCAAATGAAGATAACCGTTCTTTGCGTCCCTTTTTATCATCGTCGTTTTTACCTAGGAAAACACGACTACTTTGTTTCCTACCTAGAATTTTATACCATAGAATAGACCAATTGTATAGCTATTTTTTAAAAAGCGTTAAAAATTTCAAACATTGGTAACATAATCGCTAAGACGATTGTCCCGACGATGCCGGCTAATAACACAATCATTAATGGTTCGATTAACGATTTTAGAGAATCGACACTTCGTTCTACCTCATCTTCATAAAAGTCCGCCACTTTTGCGAGCATTAAATCTAAGGATCCCGTCTCTTCACCGATTTGCACCATTTGTGATACGAGTGGTGGAAAGACCCAGCTATCTTCAAGTGGCTGTGCTAATGAATTCCCCTTTTCAAGGCTATCTCTCGCTTCAAAAATCACCTTTCCAAGCACCGGATGATCGACGACCTTTTCAACGATCGTTAATGCTTGCAGGATCGGTACCGAGCTTGCAAACAATGATGAGAGCGTACGCGTCATTCTTGCGACAGCCGCTTTCTGTAATAGTTTCCCGAACAGCGGAGTTTTTAAACTGATATAGCCGATCCAATAACTGACACGTTCATCTCGTTTTTGTAAAAGAATGATGCCTATAACAATTAGGGCGATTACTAAAATCAACAGCCACCAATACGCTTGGACGAAGTCACTTGCGTCTAGGACGAAGACTGTAATTGCAGGCAGCTGGGCGTCGAATTGGGCAAACATATCAACAAACGTTGGTACGACAGAAGCTAATAAAAACATCACAACCCCGACCGTCACTAGCCCGATCGCAATTGGATAGCTCATCGCTGATTGAATTTTCTTTTTGAGTTGGAATTGCTTTTCAAAATAAGTGGCTAGCCGGTCGAGCGTTTCATCCAAATTCCCACTCGCTTCACCAGCCTTCATCATGTTCACAAACATTGATGGGAAGACTTTGCGATGCTTTTCCACCGCAGCAGAGATCGCTGTACCTTTTTGTAAATCTTCGTCCATTTGCTGAAGGACTTTTTTTAATGCTTTACTTTCTGTTTGCTTCGCTAAGATTCTCGTCGCATCAATAATCGTAATCCCCGCTCGTATTAACGTCGCGAACTGGCGGCAGTAAATGACGAAGTCCTGGCTTTTGACGGGATTTCCGATCGTGATGTCTTGCTTCCATATGCTTGGCTGCGTTTCAACGATCTCAATTGGCATCAGGTTCATTTCCCTTAACATTTGGACAGCCTGATTTTTAGAGCGGCTTTCTATGGTGCCTTTCTTCCGTTGACCACGACGGTTCTTTCCAATGTATTTGTACGTTGGCATCTTACACTTCACCGTCGCCTAAATATTGTGTAGCAATGTCAGCTGAAATCCGCTTTTGGTCACGAAGTTGCTTGATCGCCATTTCAAGTGTGTGCATGCCTTGGGCTCGGCTCGTTTGCATCACACTTTTAATTTGATGGTTTTTCTCATTACGGATCAGATTCGCCACTGATGGCTGATTAACGAGCACTTCTGTCGCAGCTACTCGGCCTTTCCCATCTGCTGCTGGAAATAAGCGCTGGGCGACGATGCCAACGAGAGTCGCTGCCAGCTGGATACGAATTTGTGGCTGTTGATGTGGTGGGAACACATCAATGATTCGGTCAATCGTCTGTGGTGCACTGCTCGTATGAAGCGTTGCTAAAACAAGGTGCCCTGTTTCCGCTGCGGTAATCGCAGTGGAAATCGTCTCTAGGTCACGCATTTCACCGACAAGGATAATATCGGGGTCTTGACGTAACGATGCCCGTAAGCCGTTCGCAAACTTTTCAGTATCAAAACCAACCTCCCGTTGATTGATAATGCTGAGCTGATGCTTGTGAAGATACTCGATCGGATCTTCTAGCGTAATGATGTGCTTGGAGTAGTTGCGGTTAATGTAATCAATCATCGCTGCTAGCGTTGTTGATTTCCCTGATCCTGTTGGTCCAGTCACTAAAATTAACCCTTGTGGCTTCTCCGCTAACGTTTGTAACACCGCTGGCATTTGTAAATCTTCTAAACTAGGTACCTTCGTTGGTATCACCCTGGCAACAAAGCTGATGCATGAGCGTTGCCGATAGACATTTAAGCGAAAACGTGAGACACCAGGGATTCCGTAAGAAAAGTCATATTCCCCTCGTTCAACAAAGTCATCCCAGTGTTTCTCTGGAATGAGTGCTCTCGCCATTGCTTCTGTTTCACTCGGAGTGAGCGCTTCTTTCCCATACTGCTTTAACGACCCGTTGATGCGAACAATCGGTGGCGCTCCAACGGTAATGTGTAAATCAGATGCATTCGTTTCAAAGGCGAGCTTTAGTAAATCTTCAACCTGTTCTTTCATTATGTTCACCCCCTATTTATTCCGCTAGTGACACTCGTAAAATTTCCTCAGTCGTTGTAATCCCCTGCTTCACTTTGATTAACCCGTCATCAATGAGAAAAATCGTTCCATTTTTTAACGCATAGCGACGAATCGCAGCAATCGGTTCGTTGTTCATAATCATCGCACGGATCTCATCGTCGATGCGGAGGACTTCATGAATCGCAATCCTGCCACGGTAACCCGTCATATTACAGCTCGGACAGCCTTTTGCACGGTTGACTGTATTGATTGTTAAGCCACGTTTTTTAAAGATCTCTTTCTCACGTTCGGTTGCTTGTTCCGGTTCAGTACAGTCTCGACAAACTCTACGCACAAGACGCTGTGAGACAACACCAGCAAGTGATGACGCGACTAAAAATGGCTCAATGCCCATGTCGATGAGGCGGGTAATCGTTGCAATCGAATCATTCGTATGAAGAGTACTTAAAACGAGGTGCCCTGTTAATGACGCACGAACGGCAATTTGCGCCGTTTCAAGGTCACGAACTTCCCCGATCATAATAATGTCTGGGTCTTGCCTTAAAATTGAACGCAATCCCCGCGCAAATGTCATGCCCGTATTCTCATTAACATTGACTTGTGAAACCCCCTCAAGCTGATACTCAACCGGATCTTCAACGGTAATAATGTTCACTTCCTCGGTATTGAGTTTGTTGAGTGCGGCGTATAGGGTCGATGACTTCCCTGACCCTGTTGGTCCCGTAATTAAAACAATCCCATTCGGCTGGGTAATCATATTCATAAATAACGAATGGTTGTATTTGTTTAAACCAAGTTTATCAATGTTATTAATCGCTGAACTCAAATCAAGCAGCCTCATCACAATTTTTTCACCATAAATCGAAGGTAACGTTGCCACGCGAATATCAACCGGCTTAAAATTAATGTTCATCTTAATCCGTCCATCCTGTGGGACACGACTTTCGGTAATATTCAAATTCGACATGATCTTAATTCGAGCAATAATGACATTTTGCATATGCTTTGGCAGCGTACGCTCGGTATGAAGCACACCATCAATACGATACCGGACGCGAACTTCATTTTCCTGTGGATCTATGTGAATGTCACTTGTTCGTTGTGTAACCGCATTTGTAATGATTTGGTTGACGAGACGAACAACGGGAGAGTCATCATCGGTTATTCTTGTTTCCTCAATGTCCTCGTCGGTCGGTAGATCCCCCATCAATTCTTCCATCGACTCTTGAAGGTCGTAGTGCTTGCTAATCATCCGCATTAATTCATCTTTGGTTGCAATCCCAGGCTCGATCTGAAAGCCTGTCGCCATTCTCAATTCTTCAATCACGAAATAATCCATTGGATCAGCCATTGCCACAAACAGCTTATTTCCTTCCTTTTTTAGCGGAATGACGTTATGACGTTTTGCAAGCTCTTTTGGAACCATCTTAACTAGGTTAGTGTCGATCGGATAACGGTGTAAGCTAATATGAGGAATCCCAAGCTGAAACTCAAGCACTTCAATTAATTGTTGTTCGGTAATGTACCCTTCCTGTAACAGCGCATCCCCTAGTTTTTGATCGGGTGATTTTTCCTTTAAGGCGACCTGTAATTGCTCTTCTGTAATTAACCCTGATTCAACGAGCAAATCACCTAAACGTTTTCTTGCCATTGTCACTCACCTGCTTTCCCTAATGGACCGTGTCTAAAAAAGCACCCCTTTTTGAACAGGCTCTAATGCCCTTTCATCGGAATCTCTATGTCAGGCTGTTCATCTTCGCCTTCTTCTAGTCGATCTTCTTCTTCACCAGGAATCTCTTGATCTGAGCCGTCCCGCTCTTGACCATCTCCTTCATCCTCTGGAGGTCGTTGCGCTTGATCTTGTTCCTCTTCGTTGCCGTCTCCTGTTTCCTCCGGTGCCTCAGTCACAGTTGAGCGTAGCACAACTCTCGCTGTCGGTGGATAATAATCCGTAGCGATCCATTCTTCACTAACCACTTTACCGCGATCATCATAGCTATAGCGATTCACTGTTGCTCGGTAGCCATTCTCACCATCATGCTGGATGACTTCTGCATAAACAGGAAGTGCGGGATCGTAGCGATGAATTGTTCTTGGCTCAAACTCCTCTTCATCAACAACTTCATAGTCGAAAGAGGTCTGTAGCGCTCGACCGCTAATTTCAACCGTTAATTGTTGGCCATCACTTATCGCTGAAAGCGTATAAGGTGTTGAATTGGTGTTTTTGAAAACGAGATCTCTCTCCCCACGTCGAAAATCTGCCTCTAACCCTGGTGTCGTATATTCAGGTATCGATCCTTGTGAATGACGTTCAATGATATCAAAGTTCGTCCCTAACACAGCTATGTAAAGAGTTGAAGCCAATAATCGAAGCTCACGACCATCGATGCCAAACTCAACCGTATCACCTAGCACGTGATCTAACGAAAAGCTAGCATTCGGTTGAATAACATGTCCATCGATTTGTTCAATCACCTTTTCGAGTGATAAAAATTGGCTTGTTATGGGTAGTGTAGCACGAGCAAGCACTTCTTCCTCTACCATATCCTCATCGTAAACGGCCTCAATCGCTTCATTACGTAAATAACGTGCCTGCTCCAGGACACGTTCAACGGTAGCCGACCTATTAATGTCATCTGGCCAACCTTCAGTTACTTCTTTATGTATACCTTCTAAATCGACAATCATCGGTATCGTCACAGCAGTTGGCTGCTGCCAAAATGCATACCAAGGCTGCTCGAGTTGTTCGGTGACAGTCGCGATCGTCTTTTCTATCTCAAAATCAAACGCTTCACGAGTTACGAACAGCTCTTCTCCCGCAACGGTCTCAACCACAAGTGGCGCACCTTTTTTCCAATCGTCTACATGTTGATGAAGCTGCTTCTCTGCTTCTTCTACCGTTAAGCCCCCAACATGAACTCCAGCTAGCATCGATCCTTCTGGTATCGTTGTTCCACCATTGATTCGTTCAACAACTGGGATCGCAGCCATTGTAAGAAAATAGAGAAGCAGAGCTTGAAGAAGGATGAGCATCCATAGTTTTACGATTGCTTGCTTTGGTTCTTGATCTGTCACTCGTACATCCCCCTCTATTTGTCGGTCAAATCAATATCTTTTAGCATTTGCTCTCTATTCGTTGCTATACGCTGACGAGGCTGTTCACCCTTATCTTCTTCATCCCTATCTTTAGTCACGTTTCTATCGATAAGTTCATGCTTTGATGCTGCCGTATCTTCTTGATCCTCAGCACCGATGTCATCTACATCTTCTAGCAATTTCATCCGTGCAACTAACAATTCATTCTCTTCATCTACAGAAGCTTCCTCATCGGTAGAGTCATCGATTTGCTTTAGCTCGCCCCGGTGAGTTAACAACTCATGTTCAACACCTTCGACCTCTACTTGACTTTGCTCTTCTTCAACCTCCCTTAAGCTTAGTGCTTCTAGTTCATCACGTTCGTCTTTCGTTTGCCTATCGTCAACTGGCTCCCTCTGATACTCGTCACGAACATGAGCGTCTTTTGATTGACCGGCTACAAGGTCCTCCTCGTGGCCTTCAGGTTCAGGTAAGGCAGGTCCATCCGTGTGTTGATCTGTTTCTTGGTCCTGAAACTCACCTGCATTTTGATCAGAGCTACCCACTGTGGCACTTAGGGCTCCTATATTCTCTGGAGGCAATTGCGTGTTTCTCTTATGTAAAATTAAAACCGAGCAAGTTAACAGCAAAACAAGAGCTAGTAACCCGAACCAAACGTGATAAAGGGAGGTAATAACTAGCGCCAGCGCACTTGAAAGGACAGCAGAACCGAAAGCAAGCCACTTCTGATCATTCTTTATGACGATAAAGTTAACAAGCATAAGCAGCAATGCAAACACTAAAAATAAAATAAATGACATGACTATCCTCCATCCAACTTCCACTAATTTATGATTTCATTTCTGCGTAAAAACAGCTATACTTATCTACTACGATTATTGTCTAACTGAAACCTAATCACATTCAAAGAAAAGATAAAGTTAGTATAATACATCATAAAATATAGTCATTCAGAACTATATTTTATCATTCAAATGCTGGATATTCATCCACTAAATTCGATATTTTTTGTTATAGAGCCTGTTCAAAAAGGGCTATCCCCCCCATTTGGACAGACTTGAAGCAATGAGCGGAGCCGCTGCAGCTTTTTAAAAGCCTGTAGGAGTGGTTTTTCCCTAGCAGGCACGCAGCGTGTGGAGCCATTGCAAAACACTTTTTAAACACGCTCTAATAATACCCGAACACTCGACAGCTAAAACGAATGAAGAAGGTGATCTCTTGAGTGAAGGTCGTAAAACAACGTCATCACAACAAGGCTTCACGTTGATCGAAGTGCTTGCCTCGATTGTCATTTTAACGATTATCATTACAGGATTTATGACATTTTTTATACAAGCGTTTAATTTCAACACAAAAACGGAAGATGATTTACAGGCGATCCATGTCGCACAAGATGTATTAGTAGCGATCCAAGAAAATCCTTCTAGTTGGGATATCGGTACGTACCAGTCATGTGAACTCAAAGGCAATGGCAGTCTTCATTTAGAGGATTCAGATCCAATCACAAACGAGTGTCACTACGAAGGCACGTTTATTTATCCAACAGTAACGATCAATCAAACTCCATCTGAAGCAGAGCTTGGATTGTACCGAATTCATGTAATGGTCTTCAATCAAGACGACCGACAACTTACAGAAACCTATGGCTATTATTCTAATTAAAAGGATGATTAAATGAACCGTTATATAACGAATCAAAAAGGTTTAACCTTAATTGAATTACTAGCTGCGATCTCGATTTTTGCAATTATTGTTGGACTCGTCTACGGCGTGTTAATTAATGGGATTAACTATTCAAATATCGCTCAAACGAAAACCGCGTTGCAGCAAGAAGCTAATTATGTGATTACAATGACTAGAAGCCAACATCAAAATAGTGGCTATGAATCTTATCAAATTGATATCGGAGAGAACCTTACAAGCATCAACATCGGGGAGCATGAAATCAACAACCCAAACATTAATTACACTGTTGAAGCTCTCAGAAATGGTGAAGTCGAGCTTGCGGAAAATGATCTGATTGACCCACATCAGCCCCTATATATTCACCTGATCGTTACTGATGCCAGAAACGATCAACATTCATTTGAAATACGAACAACGATACGCAGACTCTAAAGAAGGAGGAGTCAAATGAGATTATTTACTGAACAAAGAGGCTCTACATTATTAGTTACGTTACTAACCGTTACTGTCTTTATGATCGTCGGAATGTCTGTCATCGCTGGTACGTTAACGAATGCCAAGCAGATCAATCAAACAGAAGCCGACATCCGAGCGACTCACCTTGCTGAAATGGGCGTTGAATACTTTAGAGAAAAGGCAATCAAAAAAATCGTGGATCAAGACGAACACCCGCAATCCGAACGTGAATTTACTCAGCTTGTCAACGAATCTGCAACGGAAACCGAAAGTGATTTATTTTCAGTTATGATTAATGATGTTGAGCTTAACTCTTCATCCCCCGATGACCGTTACACGTTGATTAGCTTTAGTAGTTATTCAAACGATGCTTTTGTCGTCATCGACTCTACTTTACGAATTAATGAAAAGCGCTTCCCGACAGAAAGCCCACCTGACTATGAATATGTTAGGAACTTTGAAGCTAATAACCGTCATGTATTTGATGATGTTTATTTTGCTGGTGGATTAACGCTCTCGACGCACTCGACTGTTATCATCCATGGTCATGCATATATTGATGGCGACCTCCGCTTACAACCCCATTCAACACTAACCGTACACGGAAACGCCTTTTTAAATGGGACATCCAAACAACTACCAAATTCAGATGCCTTTGTCGTTTTCGGGGAAGAAGCTGATTTAGGAGATGAAACGACTTATTATTGGGATATCACTTCCGATGCGATCATTCTTGATACGGTATATCGAAAAAGATAATCACTTAACTCGCTCCAAATAACCTGTTGAAAAGGCTGGAACAAAGGGTAAACACCTATTTTTTGTCACATCCTCTTTCAATTTATGGTCATTTTACTATTCTCTCCCCAAACTAGAAAGTCGATCCAATTATAAAGTACACTTATTAAACATACATAATTAACCAAAAACATGCTATATTGGTGATAATTAGTTAAATAGATCGATAGTTTTATGAATATGTTCACGTGTTAAGGAAGTGATAGTTTGAAAGTTATTAAAAATAACGATGGCTCAACTTTGTTAGTCACGCTGTTAACGATTACGATCTTTACTGTTATTGGCCTTTCTGTTATCACCGGAACAATAAATAACGCAAAGCAAGTGAATACGACAGAAGCAAGTATTCAAGCAACACATCTAGCAGAGATGGGGGTAGACTATTACGAAAAGGAAATTACAGCTTTTGTTGAGAAGGAAACTAGAAATGAGGTACAAAGGTTAAAAGAGCGCTATGAACAGGACCTAGAAGACTACAATAACGAGCAATCAGTAAATAAGCCCGTCGAGCCAGACTATGCAATGGAGTCATTTGAATATCTAAAAACAGAATTTGATCATTTCAAAAAAAGTTTATTAAAAAGCAGCCCAGTTGAAGTTTCTACATCACCTGATTCTAAAGCGATATTTACAATAGAAAATGTTTCAAATATAGAGAATGATATTATGGAGAAGTTTACCATAGGTTTTGACAGTGTAGGTACAGTAGGCTCTAATAATATTCAAATACTTAGATCCACAATAGAATTTTCATTTTTGCATTCTCTCGATAGCCCCCCTAATTCCCAAGGGTCTTTTAACCTAGACCCTTGCTTAGAAGGCCAGACGAACTTTAAAGAATCAAATAAATGTCAATTTAATAATGACACCGTTTTTAATAATAATATTTCAATAAATGGTCAAGGGAAATTAAAAATAAATGGGGATGCAAAGTTCAAAAAAGACTTAGAACTAAATGGTAATCCAGCTAGCCTATGTGTAAGAGGCCAACTTTCTGTCGATGGTAACATTAGTGATTCTGGTAATAGTGTAACAAGTATCTATGTTCTCTCAACAGAAGGGGAATTTAATCTGTCAAATTTAAACTTCGAAGTAATCATTAATAAGAGTAACAATAAATATGATGGATCTGCTAGTGGTCAAAGTATTGTTATAAACGTGGTTGACGAAACAACATTTAATAAAGAATGTTCTTTTACAGTCGATAAAGATACCCCAGAAGAACTCCCAACAAATGAAAGGACTTATTGGGACAACACTAATCGAGATGTAAACTATTAAACGATTAAGAAGGTACATAGAGTTAAGCCCATGTACCTTATCTTGTTTCAAAAAAAACGTTTTTCTACTCCTTCTCCACCACCTGATTCCCTTCAATCAAATACTCACTAAACTCAACGTTGATATCACCGTCATCTAGGATCAGCTTCAACAACCCAGTTTCGGCGGTTGGTCCACTGACATAGTCGGGAAAAAGGAAGTTTCCTAGTGAATAGGCAATCGGTTTACCGTTGTACTCTTCGATCGGTTGCAGAACATGTGGGTGGGTACCGACAATGGCGTCTGCACCGGCGTTAATCATCACTTCGGCGTATTCAATTTGATACGGCTCTGGCTCTTCAGCTAACTCGCTCCCCCAATGAATGTACACAAGCACATAATCAGCTTCAGCGGCTGTTTCAGCGATAATTCTTTCCATGCGATCTAATTGATAGCCGCTAGCGATCCCTGGTTTATCTGGCCCGGCATACCATGAGACATCAGGTAAAACACGCGAGAAGCCGAGGAAAGCAACCGATTCATCGTTGATTTCTATGACGTTTGCAGCATACGCCTCCTTTTTATTTCTCCCTGCACCAATATGGGCAATCTCGTAATCTTGTAAATGCTCTATCGTGTCTACTAATCCAGCTTCCTTAAAATCCATCGTATGATTGTTTGCTAGACTAACCATGTCAAAGCCTGCATTCTTAACCCCTTCTAGGAAATGGGGTGGCATTTTAAATGCAAATTGCTTTGGAAACGCATCTGTACGCTCAGTGACAGCTGTTTCCAAATTCACGACCGCAAAATCGGCGTTCTGTACTTCTTCTTTAACAAATTCAAACGGATAATCGACACTAAATTCCTGCACAGCATACTCAATCGACCCGCTCATCATTAAATCGCCTGCAAAAATGATTTCTATCGGTTCGATCGGTTCTTCTACTTCAATGACCTCTTCAACTGGCACGTCTTCTCTCGTCTCTTCTTGGTACTCTTCTTCGTACTCTTCTTCGGTGTCGTATGGTGTTTCCGTTACGGCTTCTCGGCTCGTATCATAAAGTACGACAAGAGATGTTAAAGCCACAAATGCAATTGTAAAAACGATTAATTGATACCAATATAACTTTTTCATACGCTACCCTCTTTATAACATTAAGCACTGATATAAGTTTTCTTACTTTCCATAGTACTAAACTGTATTCTATTTTTCTACTCTATTTCCCAAATTTTGTATTTAAGAGTGTTTTTCTCCTAGAGGCGAGTAGCGTGCGAAGCCATTGCTAACTTTTTTTACACGTACGATAAGATCTATCAAAAGGAGGAGATCCTACTCCTATTGTGATAGATTGTAAGCACTCAATGGAGCAACTACTAGGGGGGGAAAGCGTATATCGTTCTAGCTCCCATATTAAAGGTCACTTTCCAAATGCTTCCTAACGTCTGAAATAAAATAGAGAGAGCCAGTAATAATAAAGACATCCTCTTTACGAAGCGACTTCAGGATCTTCTCTATCGCTTGCTTCCAATCAGAATGGATCGATTTGTTTGTAAACGTCGAAGCCTGATATAAATCATCTGCTAAAGCCGCACGGAAAAAGTCATACGTCGTAAATGTGATCGATTCGATCACATCGTATAACGGACGGAGCATCACATCGATCTCTTTTTCCTTCGTTGCTGCAAATAACACGTGGACGTTTTTATCTGGATACGTTTGCTTAATCGTATTTGCTAACGCTTCGACTCCTTCGTTGTTATGGGCACCGTCTAAAATCACTAGTGGATCCACTGAGACTTGTTCAAAGCGTCCAAGCCATGTTGTTTTTTCTAGCCCTTGACGAATGGCTTCAGGATCAATAAAAAATAAACCTGTTTTTTGTAATAGCCCAATCGCCATCAACGCTAAACTAGCATTCTTCACTTGATGCTCACCTTTCATGACGATCGAATATTCGTGAGCATGACTACCCTGAGCATAAAAGGAGAAGGATTGCTTAAGCTCGTTTACGTGAAGGTCTTTATAGCCAAAGTCAGTATAAAATTGATAAATCGGAGCTTTCTTACGTTCAGCTTCATTCTTTAAAACACCTAACGCTTCAGAATCTTCAGCAGTGGTCACAACGGGTACCCCTTGTTTAATAATCCCTGCTTTTTCATAGGCAATCTCAGAAATCGTATCTCCGAGAATGTGCATATGATCATGACCAACATTCGTTATTAGTGAAAATAATGGCGTAATCACATTTGTTGAGTCAAATCGACCACCAAGGCCAACCTCGACTAAAACAATGTCAGGCTTAGCGATGGTAGCAAAGTAAACGAACGCGATCGTCGTGATCACTTCAAATTCTGTCGGTGAACCAAGCTCTGTCGTCGCTAATTCTTCCACAAGTGGGCGTACTTGATTAGCAATCGCAACTAGGTCTTCATCGGGAATCGATTCCCCATTGATCGAGATCCGTTCATTAAACACCTCGATGTAAGGGGACGTAAATGTGCCAACCGATAGGCCTGTCTCAGCGAGAACATGGCGAAGGAAGCTGACAGTTGAGCCTTTTCCATTGGTTCCACCGATATGGATCGTTTTCAGTTTTTGCTCTGGATGAGAAAGACGACTTAGCAACCATTCCATCCGCTTTAAGCCAGGCTTAATACCAAAAGGCAGTAAGCCATGAATCCACTCAATCGTCTCTTCATAAGTATTCATCATCTTCTTTTCCTCCAAATCAAAATAAAGCAAGGGGCTGTCCCTTTGGCAACGAACCATCACCTCAAGCACAATAGGCAAAACTTCAATTAAAAGTTGTACTGTACCGAATTGAGGTGGGTCGTCACTTATTGGACACCCCCATAAAATCATTCAACGCTTATTGTTTTAATTCATTAATGCGTGCTTCAACAGCTGCACGCTTTTCTAAATAATCCTTCTCTTTGGCACGTTCCTCTTCAACAACCTTTTCAGGAGCTTTTGCAAGGAAGCCTTCGTTGCTTAGCTTCTTTTGAACACGAGTCACTTCACCATCGAGCTTTTTCAACTCTTTTTCTAGTCGAGCAATTTCAGCATCTAAATCAAGCAGACCTGCTAACGGTAAATAAAGCTCAACACCCGTTAAGACTTGTGACATCGACTTTTCTGGTATCGGGATATCCGTACCAAGCTTTAATTCGCTCGGATTACAGAATTTATCAAGGTATGAATAGCCTCGCTCAAGCTGCTTTAATACTTGATCATCTTTTGCTTTAATATGAAGCTCGATTTCTTTACTCATCGGTACATTTAACTCGCTGCGCGTATTACGGACAGAGCGAATGATTTCTTTGAGAAGGTTCATATCAGTAACGGCATCGCTGAAGATGAACTCCTCACGCTTTTCTGGCCATTTCGCAACCGTGATTGATTCGCCTTGATGCGGCAAATGCTGCCATATTTCCTCGGTAATAAACGGCATGATTGGGTGTAGTAAGCGCATCGTTTCGTCAAGAACGTATGCAAGAATGGAGCGTGTCGTTTTCTTCGCTTGTTCATCATCGCCATATAACGGTAATTTCGCCATTTCAATATACCAATCACAGAAGTCATCCCAAATGAAGTTATAAAGCAGTCGACCTACTTCACCAAACTCATAGCTATCGATTAAGCGAGTCACATCTTCAATCGTTTCTTGGAGACGCGTTAAGATCCATTTGTCAGCAATCGACTTCTCACCACTCAAATCAATTTCTTCGTATGTTAATCCATCCATATTCATTAAGGCAAAACGTGACGCGTTCCAAATTTTATTAGCAAAATTCCATGTTGATTCGACCTTTTCCCAGTAAAAACGCAAATCATTTCCCGGGGAACTTCCAGTCGACAAGAAGAATCGCAATGCATCGGCACCATATTTATCGATGACATCCATTGGGTCGACACCATTTCCAAGTGACTTACTCATCTTACGACCTTCAGAGTCACGAACTAGTCCATGAATAAGCACATCTTTAAATGGACGTTCACCGGTAAATTCAAGCCCTTGGAAAATCATTCGAGCAACCCAGAAATAGATAATATCATAGCCCGTTACAAGCGCGTCTGTGGAATAGTAACGTTTAAAGTCTTCAGCATTTTTATCTGGCCAACCCATCGTTGAAAACGGCCATAACGCTGAACTAAACCACGTATCGAGGACATCTTCATCTTGCTCCCAATTATCGATATCCTCAGGTGCCTCATGGCCAACATAGACTTCACCTGTTTCTTTATGATACCAAGCTGGGATGCGGTGTCCCCACCAAAGCTGTCTTGAGATACACCAGTCACGGATGTTCTCAATCCAGTGTAAATACGTTTTCTCAAAGCGTTCAGGAACAAAGTTGACTTTGCCGTCTGATTTTTGTAAGTCAATCGCTTGCTTCGCGAGTGGCTCCATTTTCACGAACCATTGTGTTGATAAATACGGCTCAACGACAGCACCGCTTCGTTCTGAATGACCAACGGAATGCATATGATCTTCAATGTTAAATAAAATACCGTCTTCTTGTAAGTCTTTTACAATTTGCTTACGACACTCAAAGCGATCCATGCCTTGGTATTTACCAGCATTTTCATTCATTTGACCCTTTTCATCCATCACAAGAATACGCTCAAGGTTATGACGGTTACCGATCTCAAAGTCGTTCGGATCATGTGCTGGTGTAATTTTAACAGCACCTGAACCGAATTCCATGTCGACATAATCGTCAGCGACAATTTCAATTTCACGGTCAACAATTGGTAGTTTTACTTTTTTACCGATAAGGTGCTTGTAGCGATCATCATCAGGGTGAACAGCAACGGCTGTATCTCCTAGCATCGTTTCTGGACGTGTCGTTGCGACTTCAATCGAACCAGATCCATCAGCAAGTGGATATTTCATATGATAAAAGGCACCTTGTACATCCTTGTAGATGACTTCAATATCAGAAAGGGCTGTCTTCGTTTGCGGATCCCAGTTAATGATATATTCACCGCGGTAAATAAGGCCTTTTTCATACAGTTGAACGAAGACTTCACGAACTGCTTTTGAAAGACCTTCATCAAGCGTGAAACGCTCGCGTGAATAATCAAGTGAAAGCCCTAACTTTGCCCATTGCTGACGGATAAAATCAGCATACTCTTCTTTCCACTCCCAGGACTTTTCAAGAAACTTCTCGCGACCAAGGTCATAGCGGCTCACGTTTTGTTCACGAAGCTTCCCTTCAACCTTTGCTTGCGTTGCGATCCCCGCATGGTCCATCCCTGGTAACCATAACGTGTCATACCCTTGCATGCGTTTTACACGTGAGAGAATATCTTGTAATGTTGTATCCCATGCATGTCCTAAATGCAGCTTCCCGGTTACGTTTGGTGGTGGAATTACAATCGTATACGGTTGTTTTTCTTCGTCACTTGTTGCTTCAAAAAATTTGCCATTGACCCAATAAGGATACCATTTCGCTTCGGTTTCCTGTGGGCTATACTTCGTTGGCATTGACAGTTCTTCATTTGCCATGGTTCATGACCTCCTATGTATTAAAAATAGATTGAAAACAAATTTTTCATATGCATCACGCGTCAGGGGGAATGCATAACACAAAGGCTAAAAAACGATAAAAAACCCCCTCCATCCAAAGGACGAAGAGAGTTCGATTTCGCGGTACCACCTTTGTTTGCAGGTAACTCAAAAAACGATAGCTGTTAACGCTACCTGCACACTTCATTCCGATAACGGCGGGTGCCGGCTTACTCTACTGTTCGCTATCACACGAAGTTCAACTAAGCTGCTCCAGGGCGACATTCAATCCTTACATCCTGAAAAATCTCTCAGCTACTGATTTTTCTCTCTGAAGGGTTGGGGATCTACTCTTCCCTATCTTGGCATTTCATGGATTTTACAAAGAACGACAAAAATTTCGTTTCAATCACTCTATGTATTATATTACGCTTAACGCCTTGTTTTCGTCAATAACAGCTTCGCCTATTTTTTTGGAAATTATTCTTCACCGAGTGCTTCTCTTATTAAAAAGCGATTTTTTTACACATCATGACGAGTCCACGCATAGCTTACAATAAGGACGTTTAACGAAGGGAGCGAGGACTATGTCCCCAAGAAGGCGATACCCCATTTGGTTACGTCGTGCTCGTGATGTGTTGTACCAATTTACATTTCCATTGTTAATCTTTCAGTTGATTCGGACGATTTTTTTTCCATCGACCTTTGATGTGTTCCTATTAATCTTACTTGCCGCACTTTATATTAGTTTCCTATTAGGCTTAGCTTGATTCATTTCGTCTGAATAAATACGCGCACAATCCATATCCCCCTCCCTTTCTCGCTCACTCTTGAGACTGGGGATCCCCTCTAAATAACAAGTAAAACCACTTACAGGTCTAATCTGTAAGTGGTTTTTGTTCTCTCGCATCGTTAAACAACTGTGACGTGAAGCGCTGTACCTTCCTCATGTTCAATAAACGCCGTTCAAGCCGTTGCACAAGCTGAAGCTCTGATAAATACCGTTCATTTTGACGATAAGTATCAATCGAGTGAATGATTGGTTCAGGAAATAAGAGGTAGCTTGCAAACAACGACTTTTCCTCTTTCTTCAAGAGAAAGATCTGTTCATACACTTCAAACCAATACAGAGGATCCAGCGGTCCGCCACCCTCAGGTCGGGCCTCAGGGGCCTGCGCTCCCCATAAATGATGAAAAGACCGCCTGTAAAAAAGCGCCAAATCTCTTGCCGGTGTATCTAAAGCTGCCTTTTCAAAATTAAGCAAGTATGGTTCACCATAATCATCAAAGAGAACATGTTGATGAGATAGCCGGGTGTGACATAGGACACTTCGAAAACGCTCATTTTCTTGGCACTGTTCATACCAACTCTTTAAATGCTGCTTAGCCTCTTCTGCCATATGCATCATTCGCTGAACATGAGTGAGAAACGTGAGTTCAAACGGAGACATATATGTTTTTCGCTCCGCAAGTTCAGCAAATTGTTCCATCTTCGCTTGTCTCATTCCCCAACGTTTCAATAATGTTTGATACGACTGATCAATCAAATCTTTGGAATAAACTTGAGTTTTCTCTGTGAGGTTATGAATTTTTGCCATCTGTTCAATGATTTTTATATCCTTTGGTATCGCAGGATTGTCCGCTTTAGGTGTCATCCACGGCATTAAATAGTAAGTGCGTTGTCCTGTGCTAATCGTATAGTCACCGTACTTCGTGGGAATTAGCGGAATGACTTGATCGTACCCCAACCGATCGAGCCGGCGCATCACATGAACAAACCACTCAGCAACATCATTAGCCATTTCCGTTTCTTTTAAAGCAAATGTTCCACGGCTTGTCGTAACTTTTTTTACTTTGCCAATGTGCTCAATTTTCTCCGGGTATAAATCATAATAAAAAAGGATTTGTGCAAATGCCTGTGTCATGTCGCCACCTTCTTTCGCTCATTATCGATCCAGCGACTAAGCAAAAGGACGAGTTTGCGGCTTGTTTCCCATCGTTGCTGAAAAACTTCAAATTGCGCTAGACCCTCTGCACTTGTCCGTGTTTCTTCCAGCTTCTTCAAACAATCGTCAAGCTCCCACGGTTGCAGGCATTCAGATAAAATCAACTCTCCTTGTTGACCAGTGAGATCGATGTGACGATGTAACACTGTAATGAGGTTCTCTAATGACTCTTCACCGTTTTCATAGAGCCACTGTTCAAGGAAGAGTCTGATACTTCGATACCCACGTTCTGGGCGTTTGGTCGTTGCCTGCCAAAGCATGACATTATAGATTTGCTTGGCCTGTGTGAGCGAAACAAATGGGTCCATTAAAGGAAGAGGCTGATCGTCCTCTGCTTTCTTCAGACGTTCTGCGGCTGCCATGCGATTTTTCGCTTCAACACAACTGCGCTTTAACACAAGTCTTGCAACTTCATCTAGCTGTACGATCTCATCAACCTTTGAAGTGATTTGCTCAATTGAAGTCATTATCGGAGCATCAGACTCTCTGAACTCTTCTGCCCACTGCTTACCACTTGCAAGCATCTCCCCAATCAATAACGCCCATTTTGCCTCATGTCCCTCCATTGGATAGAGGGTGGTCACTTCATCATGAAGTGAGACCCACCCCTCTTCAAAGCTTATATGTGTCGCGCCTGATTTGGTACGGATCATCCGATTAATCATCACATCAATGGTAGGACGACAGCTCTCACGCCATTTGATGTGCCATTCTAATTGTTGTTGATCATTCCAATGATAAATTCGTTTTTTCCCTGCATCTGTTTCTAGCAGATCATCATCGTGCCATTTAGTAATCTTTAATTCATATTCCTTTTCAATCAACTGACGAAGTTTCATAGGTAAACTCCTTTTACGTTAGGATGTTTGAGAATTTGCAGAGACTGGAATATATAAAATTTGCCCCTCTTCTACTCTCTCCTCGTCTAAACGATTGGCGCGGATCAGTTGACTAGTTGATACTTCGTAGCGCTCGGCAATCGTATCTAGTGATTCACCTTCTTGAATGATACACATTCTAACTTTTGAAAATTGCTCCTCCATGCCCTTGGTTAACATTTTTGTTAGATATAGGGCATTCTCTTCTTTATGAGAGGAGTACGATTTTTGGGTGCCATCTTCAGCTTCGATATCCTCTTCATCGCGAATTCCATCCTCTGCTACAGCTTCACCCGGCTCCTCTACCGCTTGAGTCTCAACTTCCGGCTTCTGTTCAGAGATCTGTTTTAATGGAGCGAGATTAATTTTTGTACGCTCTTTTTCTTCCTCTTCACTTGATTCAACCGATTCAACAGGCTCATCATCTCTACCTGTATCAGAAAACTGAGTTTCAGCCGCTTCTACTTTATCTAGCTCCGGCTCTTTGGCAGCATGAATGTTAATTTTTGTACGACCTTCATCAGCTACAGGTTCAGCTTCTTCTGACACTTGCTCACCCTCATCTTCATCACGTTTTTCTCCCTCTAGTTGCTCCTCATTCACCGTTTGTGCACGTACTTCTTCAACGTCCTCTGCTGAAGCCTCAATAGCGATTTCTTCTGGCTCCTGTTCAGCCGTGTTCTCTGTTTCCGATGCGTCTGGTCGCGTAGTTTCTTTTGACTCTTTAATTGGCTCTTCAATGGCTTCTTTTGCGTGATAATCAGTATTCGTAGTATCCGCTCCGTCCGGTTGTGTGATTGGCTTATTTGGTTCGCGTTCAATGTTTTTTCCTTGTTCCTGGATGTCTCCAGGATCTATCGTTGATTCGGTTGTGTCTTCTTCTGGAGTTTTCCTTGCTTCAAATTGGAAAGTCTCAAATGGATGAGGTTGTGGCGTTAGTTGCTCTTCGCTTAGTTGGCTCGTTTGATTGAAAAGTTGCGGTTCAGATGCCTCTACCTCATCATGTTGCTCAGCACGAACAGCCTCTTCTGGTACTTGTGAGCTTTGATCAGAGGCATCCATCCCACTAATCGTTACATCAGCTGTTAATTGAATACAACTTCGCTCTGGTAGATCATAATCAAACGATTCAATTTGAACATAAATATCATCGAGATTTGAAATGCGATTCAATGGAATCGTCACATCAATTGGAAAGTAATGAGTAATCTCGCCGAGATCGTCAGCCGTGTCCGTTACATCCTCAATCGAACGAAATGATACTTGCTCTTGTAGTGATTCACTCTCCGTGTTCGGATTCTCATTGTCATTTTCAGGGCGATATTCACCAAAAAGTTGCAAGCCACCGCGAATGACTATATGATCAGACCTCTCTTCAATTGCGATTTCCGGTTCAAGTGACATTGAGACAATTTCACTAATTTCCTGTCCTTTATTTAACCATACCGATTCCTCAATAGAAAAAGATAATTTCGATGGATGATCTTGTGGCAAACCGATCTCCTCCTTCAAATCTATTTTACAGTCAGGTGTGATGTCCGATCTTAGGAAGACGTTCTTTTGTCAATACAATACAGATATATGACAAGACCTTAGTTAATATGAATAAAAAAAGATAACTTTCTCACAATGGTGTACTAAACGATATGATGGAACGGACTTGATTATGACTGATATCCATCTGAAACGAATTCATGGACGTGAATGACTCCGCATGGTGAGCCATACATTTACCGGGGTGCAGAAACAATCTTTTTTATAAACAACATCTCCTCCTTCAGTCCATTCCCCTCATACTTCAATCTAAGACGGTCGTTTCTTTACAATAAAAAAAATAAAAAAGCCCCACCTTCAACCTATTTGTTGAAAATGAGACTTTTTGAATACTTATTTTAATTTTGAAAAGGCAACTTCAGCTGCAGCAATTGTTTTTTCGATGTCTTCATCACTATGTGCCGTTGATAGGAACATGCCTTCAAACTGAGATGGCGGTAGAGAAACCCCTTGCTCAAGCATGTAGCGGAAGTAGTTCGCAAAGTAATCAAGGTTTGAAGTAGATGCTTTTTCGAAGTTAATAACATCTTCATTTGTAAAGAAGAAACCAACCATCGAACCGGCGATATTCGTTGTATGAGGAATATCGTGTTTCGTAGCAGCCGCTGATAACCCTTCTGCTAAACGCTGTGCTTGCTTCTCAAATGTTTGGTAATGCTCTGGTGTTAGTTGGCTTAACGTTTCATAGCCTGCTGTCATAGCTAGTGGATTACCTGATAATGTACCTGCTTGATAGATCGGTCCGCTTGGCGCAATTTGTTCCATAATCTCACGTTTACCACCGTACGCCCCGACAGGTAGACCGCCACCGATGACTTTTCCTAAACAAGTAAGGTCAGGTGTCACATTAAAATAGCCTTGCGCACAGTTATAACCGACGCGGAAGCCAGTCATCACTTCATCAAAAATCAGCAGACTGCCTTGGTCCGTTGTGATCTCACGCAGCGCTTCTAAAAATCCTGGTTGTGGAGGGACAACCCCCATATTCCCAGCTACAGGCTCAACAATTACTGCTGCGATATCATCACCGAACTTTTCAAATGCTAGCTTTAAGCTATCAAGATCATTATAAGGAACGGTTAATGTATTTTGTGCAATCGTTTCTGGAACACCAGGGCTATCTGGTAAACCTAGTGTCGCAACACCTGAACCTGCTTTGATTAATAATGAATCACCATGTCCGTGATAACAGCCCTCAAACTTAACGATTTTGTTTCGGCCCGTATAGCCGCGCGCTAGGCGTAACGCACTCATCGTCGCTTCTGTCCCTGAATTCACCATACGAACAACATCAATAGACGGTACACGCTCAATCACAAGTTCAGCAAGCTTTGTTTCCAACTCATGTGGCGCACCAAAGCTTGTCCCTAATTCTGTTGTTTTCTTCAACTGCTCAACGACTTGATCATCGGCATGACCCAAAATGAGCGGCCCCCATGACAGTACATAATCAATGTATTCATTTCCGTCAATATCCGTAATCTTTGAGCCTTTACCTTTTTCCATATAGACTGGCTCCATATTGACCGATTTAAAGGCACGAACTGGGCTGTTCACCCCACCTGGCATTAGTGGTTTCGCTTTTTCAAAGGCTGCTATTGATTTTTCATATGACATTTGATCACCTCTTCTAATTAGTTATCTTCATCAAGCCAACGTGCAACATCTTTTGCAAAATATGTAAGAATTAGATCCGCACCTGCTCGTTTCATACTTGTTAATTTTTCAAGAACTGTGCTCTTCTCATCAATCCAGCCATTCATACTCGCTGCTTTGATCATTGAGTACTCACCACTGACGTTATAAGCGACGACTGGAGCTTTAAAGTTATTTTTTACTTCACGAATGATATCCATATACGATAGTGCCGGTTTAACTATTAAAAAGTCTGCACCTTCTTCGATATCAGATTCAGCTTCACGCATCGCTTCTAAACGATTGGCTGGATCCATTTGGTACGTTTTACGATCGCCTGATTTCGGAGAGCTATGAGCGGCATCTCGGAATGGGCCATAAAAAGCTGATGCATATTTAACCGCATACGACATAATCGGAACATCCGTGTACCCTGCTTCGTCTAGTCCTTGTCTAATCGCTGCGACAAAACCATCCATCATATTTGAAGGTGCAATGATATCTGCCCCTGCTTCTGCTTGTGAAACAGCCGTTTTTGCTAGCAACTCCAGGCTTGGGTCATTTAAGATCTTACCGTCTTCAACGACACCACAATGGCCATGATCTGTAAATTGACATAAACAAGTATCCGCAATCACCGTTAGGTTTGGATTGTTTTCTTTAATTTGGCGAACGGCCTTCTGAACAATCCCATGATCACAATATGCCGATGTACCGACATCATCTTTATCATGAGGAACACCAAATACAATCACCGCTGGAATCCCTAAATCCTCAACTGTGTTCATTTCTTCATTTACTAAATCAAGAGATAATTGAAAGACATTTGGCATCGAAGGAATTTCATTTTTAACCCCTTCGCCTTCAACAACAAAAAATGGATAAATTAAGTCTTCTTTTTGTAACACCGTTTCCCTAACCATTGAGCGAATTGATGGTGTTTGTCGTAAACGACGATGTCTACGAAAATGGATTTGACTCACACGTCATTCCCCCTTCAAATAGTTATGTATCGCTTCCATAAGCCCATCTATTGTATATGTATTTGCGACAATTTCTGGATGTAATCCGTTTGCCATAAGTGTATCAGCGGTGATTGGTCCAATCGCTGCAATTTCTACGCCTTCGATGTAGGAGCGCCATTCTTGATGATCATTCAGTAATTGGACGAAATGATTGACCGTTGATGAGCTTGTAAACGTAATCAAATCTAACTGGCGAGTTTCAAGCACTTGTCGCAACCGTAATTTTGAAGCATCTGCACGTACCGTTTCATATACATCGATTTCGGTCACAACGAACCCTTCTATTTTCAGCCCATCAGGAATGACACTGCGTGCAAGGTTTCCTTTTGGAAATAGAACGCGCTCACCTCTACCTAATACTTCTTTCAACGAACGAAGTAAGGATTCAGCAACAAAAGAGGGTGGTACGAGATCAGCATTACTTCCAAACCTCTCTAACTCTGCTTGCGTCTTATTACCTACAACAGCAATCTTCAAATGATCATAATCGTTTAAGTCATATTGATATGTATGTAAAATCGAAAAGAAAAAACGAATCCCATTCACACTTGTAAACACAAGCCAGTCATAACTATCCAATTGTGAGATCGCTTTTTTTATTGCAGTAAGATCGTCCGGCTGCTGGAAGGATAACAGCGGCACCTCAACCGGAATACCGCCAGCTTCCTTAATTTTAGCTGAAAGCTCGTGTGATTGTGACTTCGCTCTCGTAACTAAAACATGTTTACCTGCTAGCAGGCCTTCACTCATTACTGATCAAGCTCTTTCTTAACTTTATCTAAAATATCTTTTGCCCCTTCATTCATGAGACGAGTCGCAATTTCCTCACCAATCGCAACGGGATCATCACCTGTGATTGACTCTTGCAAAATCACTTTCCCGTCTGGAGAACCAACAAGTGCTTTAAGGTTTACTTGGTTATCTTCCGCTAACGTCCCGTACGCTGCGATTGGTACTTGACATCCACCTTCAATCTTGTGGAGAAATGCACGCTCTGCCGCAACCGTTCGTTCTGTTTTCGCATCATTGATTTTTTGGAGCAGCTCGAGTACCTCTGTATCATCTGCACGACACTCAATGCCCAGTGCCCCTTGTCCGACTGCTGGGATACAAACGTCTGGCTCTAAATATTCCGTAACAATATCATCGCCCCAGCCCATACGCTCTAATCCGGCTGCTGCTAGGATAATCGCATCAAAGTCCTCTTCACGCAATTTGCGTAAACGTGTTTCAATATTACCGCGAATCCACTTTACTTCAAGATCAGGACGTTTGGCTAGAAGTTGAGAAGAACGACGTAAACTGCTTGTCCCAACAACTGCCCCAGCAGGTAAATCAGCAAGGCGGACATTGTCATTCGAAATAAAGGCGTCACGTGGATCAACACGCGCTGTAACGGCTCCTAATTTAAATCCAGGCGGAAGCTCTGATGGCACGTCCTTCATACTGTGAACAGCCATATCAATTTCATGGTCCTCCATTGCTTGCTCAATCTCTTTAACGAACAAGCCTTTTCCGCCAACCTTTGATAGCGTAACATCTAAAATTTTGTCACCTTTTGTTACAATCTTTTTAATTTCAAACTCAAAAGGAACATCTAGCTTTTTTAGCTCTTCAATGACCCATTCTGTTTGCGTTAATGCTAAGTTACTTCTTCTTGAACCGATGACTATTTTTCTCATAATTTTCCTCCAATTTTGCTCAATCTAGATCTATTATAATCCATTTAATACCACAAATGAAATTCCGAAAAATTCCCTGACAAAAAGTAATTAATGAGAACGATTAAAAAAGCGGCTACATTCATGAGCGCGACGGAATAGCCCCGTATTTGCTTGACCACCCGTTGGTACAAATAGTACCCATAGATCAACAACACCCCCAATGAACCGAGTACTTTGGCATCGACCCATGGCATTTGTGGGAGTTTGATTGATGCCCACACTAATCCTAAAATCAGTCCTACTAACAGCAATGGAAACGCAACTACCGTTGAGACAAAGGCAAGCCGGTCTAGCTTTGATAAGCTCCCGAGTCGCAACAAGCGCTTTCCCCATAGCTTTCGTTTTAGCATTTGGTGCTGCATCACATACATGATTGAAAATGCAAACGCAACCGTGAATGCCCCATATGACAACAGAACCATTGTGACATGGATGACAAGTAACTCCGAAATTAATAAATCAGACAACTGCTGTGGAACATCACCTGTTGGCGTAAATAGACTTAGCGCCATCATTAAGAAACCAACACTGTTTGTAAAAAACACTAGAAAATCGACACGAAAATACCAATTAATCACTAGCGAAAGGCTTACAAGAATCCAAGCATAAAAAAACAACCCTTCAAATGGTGTTAAAATTGGCAGACGGTTATATTCGATCATTCGGAAGACAAAAAAGACAGTTTGTAATACCCAAACAATAGAAAGCAACCAGAAGGCGACTCGGTTGACCTTCCGGTTGTGTTGTATAAAATCAATAAAATATCCAATTAAACTTCCACTATATAAAATAATCGTAATAACATAAATCCAATTTAAAATAGCCACAAGATAACTCCTCTCTTAGGAGCGAACAAAAATACCGTTAGCCTTTGCTAGACTTTCATGCTTTTTCTTTGACCATTCCTGTTCAGCCATCTCTACGCGATACTTTTCTCGTTCTTTCTTCTCTTGTAATGCCACTTCTTCTTCAAGTGCAAAGATTTTCGTAAATAAACGTAGCGACTCTTCTGCATCCTCTTCACCAGCCATCTCTTTGGCGCGCGTAATCGGATCACGTAACAGTTGGTTCACGATACTTTTTGTATGCTTTCTTAGCACTTTCTTTTCTCGTTCGGTTAAATCCGGAAGCTTCCGCTCAATACTTTGCATCGTTTCTGCCTGGACATTTAATGCTTTCGTGCGAAGCGCAGAGATAAGTGGAACGACACCTAATGTATTTAACCACTGTTTAAACTCATCAATCTCAGCTTCAATCATGAGTTCGATTTTTTCCGCTTCCTTCTGGCGTTCCTGCATATTTGCTTCAACAATCCCTTGCAAGTCATCGATATCATAAAGATAGACATCATCTAGCTCTGCTAGCTGAGGATCTAAATCTCGTGGTACTGCGATATCTACCATGAATAACGGTCGACCTTTTCGTGATTTCAGCGTATCTTTGACAAGGTCTTGTGAAATCACATAGTTTTGTGCCCCTGTAGAGCTTATTAAGATATCTGCTTCAACAATTGCTGATTGTAGTTCTTCAAATGGCCGTGCCTGTCCTAAAAAACGCTTTGCTAATTCGGCAGCCTTTGTTTTCGTACGATTAATGACCGTAACTTGCTCAGCTCCGTTAGCATGTAAATGTTTGGCTGTTAATTCACTCATTTTTCCAGCACCTAGAATAAGGACATGCTTATCTTTGAAGTCTCCAAAAATCTTCTTCCCTAATTCTACCGCTGCATAACTTACAGACACAGCATTATTGCCGATCTCTGTTTCTGAATGAGAACGTTTCGCAAGCGTAATTGCTTGTTTAAACAATTCATTAAAAATTGTGCCTGTCGCCTGTTCAGCTTGTGCAAATAGAAAACTATCTTTGACTTGCCCTAGAATCTGTGTTTCACCTAAAATCATTGAATCAAGACCACAGACTACCCGGAAGAGATGTTCAATCGCATGCGTGTCTTCTCGGATATCAAGGTATTGCGTAAACTCTTCTTTTGGAAGGTCAAACCATTCCGATAAAAATGCCTTCGTAAAATGCCGTCCTGTATGCAATTGGTCAACTACCGCATAAATTTCTGTACGATTACAGGTTGAAACGATCGTACACTCTAATATGCTCTTTGAATGTCTTAATTGATATAGCGCCTGTGAAAGTTCCGACTCCTGAAAAGCAAACTTTTCGCGAATTTCGACAGGGGCTGTTTTATAGTTTAATCCAATGACTAGGATGTGCATAACAAACTTCACCCCCAGATAATTTCAAAAAAACCTCATGTTCATTTTTAACTCCGACACATACTGTCACAATTATAACATGTATTCTCGATCACTCAAAAAAAAAAATTGTGAACAGATCTTGAAACAGTATGCTATGATGATGGTGTTGTTTCTGATTATTGGTTGCATAGGAATTTATTCCTTAGGATAACCAACTTCTTACTATAATAGTACCATAACTAAAAAGGAGCGTCGAATCATGAAGCGTCAAGGCATCTTCCCTGGAATATTGTTGATTGCTGTAGGCCTCTTTTTCTTTCTGCAACAATTCCAATTGCCATTTGTCCATTACCTTTTTTCTTGGCCCACAATCCTACTTGTCGTCGGCCTCGCTTTTTTATTTCAAGGCTATATCGGTCGGGAGCATAGTAGTTTATTTCCCGGTGCTCTGCTCTTCGGTTTTGGGATTCATTTTCATGCCCTCAATTTCCTACCTTTTTGGCCAAACCATTGGGCGATGTTCACACTGATCACCGGGCTCTCTTTTATCCTTCTTTATAGCAGGACGAAACGAGATGGCCTATTTCCAGGAGTAGCGCTTGTCATCGTCTCATTGCTAGCCTTTTTTTATTCCGGGTTTATCCACTGGGTGAATCAACTTTTTACGATTGTCGATGGTTTATGGCCACTTGTCCTGATTATCATTGGTTTATACTTGATCTTAAAGAAGAAATAATCCACTAGAAATAAGAGCAAAAGTGCGTCAAGCACTCTTGCTCTTATTTGATATAAGCCTCGATTGTTTTCCAAATCTTGTCCTTCCCTTCGGCTGTTTCTGATGAGAACAGCAAAAGTGGATCTTCCGGGTCTTTTTCAAGGCTTTCTTTGATTTGTTTTAATTGCTTTTGCCACTTTCCTTTCGGTACCTTATCGGCTTTTGTCGCAACAAGGATTACCGGTATTTCAAAATGTTTAAGCCAATCATACATCAGTTCATCATCTTTTGATGGCTTGTGACGGATATCGATAATTAAAACCACAGCTTTTAATTGCTCACGTTCCTGTATGTACGTTTCAATCATCGTTCCCCATGCCTCTTTTTCCTTCTTCGAGACTTTGGCAAAGCCATAGCCGGGCACATCGACAAAATGGAGAACGTCATTAATCGTAAAGAAATTTAACAGCTGTGTTTTTCCGGGCTTTTGTGACGTTCGTGCTAAATTCTTTCGGTTAACCATTTTGTTAATAAACGATGACTTTCCAACATTCGAGCGCCCTGCTAACGCAATTTCTGGTAGGTGCGTTTTCGGATAGTGCTCTGGTTTGACTGCACTTGTTACCAGCTCTGCTTTTGTTACTTTCATTTCTTCTCTCCTAATGCATGTTTTAATACCTCATCTAAATGAGAAACTGCAATGAATTTTAAGTCTCCTCGGACACTATCAGGAATATCTTCTAAATCCTTTTCATTATCCTTTGGAATGATGATCGTTTTTAATCCAGCCCGGTGTGCACTCATTGACTTTTCTTTCAAACCACCAATTGGTAACACACGGCCACGAAGAGTAATCTCACCTGTCATACCGACTTCTCTTTTAACGACACGTCCCGTTAACGCAGAAATCAATGCAGTAGCCATCGTGATCCCTGCTGACGGTCCATCTTTTGGTGTCGCTCCTTCTGGGACATGGATATGAATATCGTTGTTCTCATTAAATCCAGGGTCAATATCAAGCTCTTCTGAACGTGAACGGATATAACTAAAAGCCGCTTGAGCACTTTCTTTCATAACGTCGCCAAGTTTCCCTGTGAGTGTGAGCTTTCCTTTTCCAGGTGCAATTGATACTTCAATTGATAACGTATCCCCACCAACTGTTGTATACGCAAGCCCAGTTGCAGCGCCAACTTGATCTTCCTCTTCAGCCATTCCATAGCGGAATTTAGGTTTACCAAGCATCGACTCAACTGTATTTTCTGTTAATACTACCCGTTGCTTTTCGCCTGAGACAATCTGCTTAGCCGCTTTTCGGCATAACGTAGCCATTTGCCTTTCTAGGTTACGAACCCCTGCTTCACGGGTGTAGTAACGAATCACTTTTAGAATCGCTTCTTCCTTAACTTGAAGTTTCCCTTTTGAAAGACCATGTTCTTTCATTTGTTTAGGCATTAAGTAGCGATCAGCAATCTTTTGTTTTTCAAGCTCGGTATAGCCAGGTATATGGATAATTTCCATCCGATCAAGAAGCGGTCCCGGAATCGTTGCGACGTTATTTGCCGTCGTTACAAACATTACCTTCGATAAATCATAAGGTTCTTCAATATAATGGTCACTGAACGTGCTGTTTTGTTCGGGGTCAAGCACTTCTAATAGAGCCGCTGCTGGATCTCCACGGAAATCATTGGCCATCTTATCAATCTCATCAAGTAAAAAGACCGGATTAATTGATCCAGCTTTTTTCATGCCTTGAATAATTCGACCTGGCATGGCACCAACATACGTGCGACGGTGACCACGGATTTCCGCTTCATCACGAACGCCTCCAAGCGAAATTCGGACAAATTTCCGATCAAGCGCTCGGGCGACAGAGCGAGCAAGCGAGGTTTTCCCGACCCCAGGAGGTCCTGCTAGACATAAAATCGGCCCTTTTAATTCCTTCGTTAATTGTTGAACCGCTAAATATTCAAGGACACGCTCTTTCACTTTTTCAAGGCCATAGTGATCTTCGTTAAGGATATCTTCAGCCCGATTAATATCAAGAAGATCCTCTGTTTCCTCGTTCCATGGAATTGTCAGTAACCAGTCGATGTAGTTACGAATCACTGAGCTTTCCGCTGAAGTGGCCGGCATTTTCTCATAGCGATCCAATTCTTTTAATGCCTTCTCTTCTACATTTTCAGGCATGTCTGCTTCTTCAATTCGCTCTCGTAACGAAGAGATTTCACCTGATTTGCCCTCTTTATCACCTAACTCTTTTTGAATCGCCTTCATTTGTTCACGAAGGTAATATTCTTTTTGAGTTTTCTCCATCGACTTTTTAACACGTTGACCAATCTTTTTCTCAAGCCCTAATACTTCTTTTTCATTATTTAAAATCTCGATCAATTTCATTAGTCGATCTTTCACTGATATGATTTCAAGAACCTCTTGCTTTTCAGCTATTTTTAACGGTAAGTGAGACGCGACAACATCAGCAAGTCGGCCTGGCTCAGCGATATCAGACACAGATGCTAATGTTTCGGCAGAGACCTTCTTTGATAATTTAATGTATTGTTCAAATTGTTCTAATACATTTCTCATCAGTGCCTTTTCTTCAGCTTCGGCTTCACTTGATTCTTCAATCAAGCTAACCTCCACTTCAAAATACTCTTCATTGTCGGTAAACTCTTCAATTTTCGCCCGCTTTAACCCTTCGACGAGGACACGAATCGTACCATTGGGAAGCTTTAACATTTGCTTCACTTTTGCTAATGTACCAATACGGTAGATTTCATCTTTACTAGGCTCATCAACGGCAATCTCTTTTTGAGAGGAAAGTATAATTTCATGATCATCGACCATTACCTTCTCAAGCGCTTGAACCGATTTGTCTCTTCCTACATCTAAATGTAGAACCATCGTAGGAAAGACAAGTAAGCCGCGCAACGGTAATAGAGGAATGATTCGTTTGTTTTCATCGCCCATACGAAAGCACCTCCATAACTTCCTGTTGCATACCCAATTCCAAATTCGTTTTAAAATTAGGATCAATAATAAGAATTATTCCTTCATAAAAAGCGTGAAAAAGACGGGCATTCTTATGAGGCTGTAACACGATTTCAAAATAGTGACAGGTCATCCTTATTATAATATCTTGTACAATTTTATCTTATCCTGCCATCTTTGTCTAATTATACGTTCTCTTTACAATGGTGTAGCTGGAGAATCAATCGATTGACTCGCAGGAACAGCTTCTTCCTCACTATGACCTTTTTCAACTAGACCTTGATCGAGTACCTCATCAAACGACTCAACCGGAAGGACCGTGATGCCTGTGATTTCCTGAAGAATGGCTTGTTCATTATCCTTTGGAATAAAGACCTTTTCAACACCAGCTTTTTTCGCTGCTTCCACTTTAGCTACAATACCTCCGACCGGTTTTACAGCACCATGGATGCCAATTTCACCTGTCATCGCTACCGTATTTTTAACTTTTTCACCCTTTATGGCTGAATAAATCCCAGTGGCAATTGCAATACCTGCCGATGGTCCATCTACCGGTGTTCCACCCGGAAAGTTGACATGGATATCGTAATCTTCTGTAGGTAAGCCAATATTGCGAAGCACTGTCACAACATTTTCAACTGATCCTTTTGCCATACTCTTCCTACGAATTGAGCGCATACGATCACCCGTACTTTCTTCTTCAGCAATCCCTGTAATGTTAATCGTCCCTTTTCCTTTGTTTTCTAATACATTCACTTCAATTTCAAGAAGCGCTCCCATATTGGGACCGTAAACAGCAAGTCCATTGACCAAGCCAATTTGTGGCTCCGGGTGGATTTTTCGTTCCGGTCGCGGGGACAATTGACTTGAATGAATCACCCACTCAATATCAGCAGCTTTAATTTGTTTGCGGTCTTCTGCTGTCGCGAGCCCTGCTGCAATTTGAACGACATTGACAGCTTCACGACCATTGGTTGCGTATTTCGAAATGATTTCTAATGCCCCATCTTCAGCGGTAAACTTAATTTTTTCAGCGGCCTTTTTGGCAATTTTAATAATCTCCTCTGGCTGTAACGCCCGAAAATAAACTTCAAGACAACGAGAGCGAATGGCTGGTGGTATCTCTTGCGGTGTACGAGTCGTTGCACCAATTAAGCGAAAATCTGCTGGGAGACCATTTTGAAAGATTTCATGGATATGACGAGGGATTTGCGTATTTTCTTCATTATAATAAGCACTTTCTAAAAATACTTTACGATCCTCGAGTACCTTAAGAAGTTTATTGAGTTGAATCGAATGTAATTCACCAATTTCATCAATAAATAGCACACCGCCGTGAGCTTTTGTTACAGCACCTTGCTTCGGCTGTGGTATTCCAGCCTGTCCCATGGCACCAGCCCCTTGATAAATCGGATCATGAACCGAACCAATTAATGGATCAGCAATGCCCCGTTCATCAAAGCGAGCCGTTGTCCCATCTAATTCTACAAATGTCGCCTCTTCCTTAAACGGTGATTTTTGGTTCTTTTTTGCTTCTTCTAGTA
The DNA here is from genome assembly GCF_019039105.1 of Desertibacillus haloalkaliphilus. Lineage (NCBI taxonomy): Bacteria > Bacillati > Bacillota > Bacilli > Caryophanales > Bacillaceae > Desertibacillus > Desertibacillus haloalkaliphilus. The sequence goes on from NZ_JAHPIV010000001.1 coordinate 114,773, forward strand.
CTAATCGTGCAGCTGCTGTTTTTCCAACACCGGGAGGTCCATAGATGATCACGTGCTGTGGGTTTGGACCACAAAGAGCTGCTCGTAGCGAACGAATGCCTTCTTCTTGCCCAACAATTTCTTCGAAGTTTGCCGGGCGAACCTTCTCAGATAATGGCTCACTTAAAGAAATCGCCTTCAAGCGACGCAAGTTTTCCATTTCTTTACGAGATTCTTTATCAACAGAAACCTTCTGTGTCCGTTGATTTCGTAATAAATTCCAAAAGTAAAGCCCAATAATGATCCCGAAGAAAAGCTGAATAATTAATGCAATTCCTGTCCAATTCATAGATGCGAAACCTCCTGGAAATATAATTAATCATTTTAAACGAAAGGATAAAAGCTTCGTACTTTGAAACCTGCGCCATCGGCTCGAGGTCACTTCGGTCCGTCAATTGAAGCAAATTATCGCTTTTACTTCCGGCTCTCCAGTGCTAGTCGCCGATTTGCGGGCGCCTTGTGCTTCTCTTAGTATCTCCGAGATTTCCATCACTAAACAGAAAAATCCTTGACTAACCAATTGTAGTCAAGGATTTTCTTTGTATCTAATTATGCACTTTCCTTCGGCTCAGATTTATCGAGTTTAATCTCTGTGCCATCTTCTGTTTTTAACGTTGGGGCTTTGTTGTCTGTTACTGTTTCTGGTGTAATGATACATTTGACAATATCTTCACGCGATGGTAAATCAAACATAACATCAAGCATCATCGCTTCAATAATTGAACGCAGGCCACGTGCACCTGTTTTACGTTCAATCGCTTTTTGAGCGATGGCACGTAAGGCTTCTTCTGTAAACTCTAGCTCGACGTCATCAAGCTCAAGTAATTTTTGGTACTGTTTCACAAGTGCATTTTTCGGTTGCGTTAAGATCTCAATTAAAGCATCTTCATCTAACGGTTGTAGACTTGAGATAACCGGTAGACGACCGATGAATTCTGGAATCAGTCCAAAGCGAAGCAGGTCTTCTGGTAATACCTTTGCTAAATATTCACCTGGCTCCAACTCTTCTTGTTTTCCTTCTGATCCAAACCCAATCACTTTCTTACCAAGACGGCGTTTAATGATTTGTTCAATCCCATCAAATGCTCCACCACAAATAAAGAGAACATTCGTTGTATCGATTTGGATGAATTCTTGATGAGGATGCTTACGCCCACCTTGAGGCGGTACACTAGCTGACGTTCCTTCAAGAATCTTTAAGAGCGCTTGTTGTACCCCTTCACCTGACACATCTCTTGTAATTGATGGGTTCTCAGACTTACGAGCCACTTTATCAATTTCATCAATATAAATAATTCCTTTTTCCGCTTTCTCAACATCATAGTCAGCTGCTTGAATTAGTTTAAGAAGAATATTCTCTACATCTTCACCAACATAACCTGCTTCAGTCAATGATGTTGCATCAGCAATCGCAAATGGAACATTTAAGATACGAGCTAATGTTTGCGCGAGTAATGTTTTCCCGCTTCCTGTCGGCCCAATCATACAAATGTTACTTTTCGCTAGCTCCACATCTTCTGATTTACTTGAAGAATTAATTCGCTTGTAATGGTTGTAGACTGCAACAGATAGTGACTTTTTCGCTTGCCCTTGGCCAATGACATAATCATCGAGGATCTCTCTAATTTCTTGAGGTTTCGGAATTTCTTGAAATTCAACTTCTTCTTCCGTCCCTAACTCTTCCTCTACGATTTCTGTACATAACTCAATACATTCATCACATATATAAACACCTGGTCCTGCAACTAATTTACGGACTTGGTCTTGAGTCTTACCACAAAAGGAACACTTTAGTTGCCCTTTTTCCTCATTAAATTTAAACATCGTATCACCCCTTACAATTATTGCACCTCTGAAACAACAGCGTCAATTAATCCGTACTGTTTCGCTTCATCAGCGCTTAAAAAGTTGTCACGTTCTGTATCTGCTTGGATCTTATCAACCGGTTGCCCCGTATGTTTGGCATACAATTGATTGACCTTTTCTTTTGTCTTCAAAATCCAATCAGCATGAATTTTAATATCTGCAGCTTGACCCTTTACTCCACCTAAAGGTTGATGAATCATCACTTCGCTATTCGGCAAAGCAAATCGCTTGTTCTTCGCACCTGCCATTAGTAAAAATGAGCCCATGCTCGCAGCCATACCTACACATATCGTGGAAACATCGGGTTTTATGTATTGCATTGTATCATAGATTGCCATTCCGGCGGTAATCGAACCACCTGGCGAATTTATGTATAAGCTTATGTCTTTTTCTGGATCATCGGCAGCTAGAAACAATAACTGAGCGACTACACTATTTGCAATTTGATCATCAATTGGTGAGCCAATGAAGATAATGCGATCTTTCAGCAAGCGTGAGTAAATATCATAGGATCGTTCGCCACGGTTGGTCTGCTCAACAACCATAGGTATTAAATTCAATAAAAGGCACCTCATTTCCTCTTTTTCGCATGATTGATTGCTTAATTTTTTTATTGCTTCCTTGTTAGCTTACCCGATTGTTTATGTGTATAAAACAAGGCACGAAAAATTCGCGCCTTGTTCCTTACTTATTATTATGCAATTGTTTTGCTATTATCAACAAGAAAATCTACTGCTTTTTGAATTTTCAAGTCACCTTTAAGAGCATCAGGTCCGCCTTGCATTTGTAAAAGTTGCTTAATCTCATCAACTGGACGTTGGTACATTTCAGCCATTTTCTCAAATTCTTTTTCAACATCTTCTTCAGACACTTCGATGTTTTCTGCATCAGCAATGGCTTCAAGCGTTAGGTTGATGCGTACACGTTTTTCAGCATCAGATTTGAACTGCTCACGCATACCCTCTTCATCAGTACCTGCAAATTGATAGTACATATCAATTGTCATACCTTGTGCTTGTAAACGTTGACTAAATTCTTGTAGCATACGATCAACTTCTGTCGTGATCATTGCTTCAGGAATGTCAATTGTTGCATTTTCAGCAGCTGCTTCAACAACCGTGTCACGTTTATGGTGATCTGCTTCATGTTCTTTATCTTTGACAAGCTTGTCCTTAAGCTCTTGCTTAAGCTCATCTAATGTTTCAACATTTTCATTAACATCTTTTGCAAACTCATCATCAAGTGCTGGAAGTTCTTTACGTTTTACTTCGTGAACTTTCACCTTGAATGTTGCTGGCTTTCCAGCTAGATCTTCTGAATGATACTCTTCTGGGAATGTTACTTCAACATCCTTTTCATCTCCAGCTTTTAAGCCAACAAGCTGCTCTTCAAAGCCTGGAATGAATTGACCTGAACCGATTTCTAGAGAATAGTTCTCAGCTTGTCCACCTTCAAATGCTTCGCCATCAACAAAGCCTTCAAAGTCCATAACAGCTGTGTCTCCATTTTCAATCGCTTGGTCTTCAACGACAACAAGTTCTGCTTGGTTTTCTTGAAGTTGTTTTAATTCGTTTTCAACATCTTCATCTGCCACCGTAACATCTTTTTCTTCAACTTCTAGCCCTTTATACTCACCAAGTTGTACTTCTGGCTTCACTGTTACGTTTGCTTTGAAAATAAGGTTGCTACCTTTTTCCATTTGATCGATATCGATGTCAGGACGATCAACTGGCTCGATGCCTGCTTCATCAATTGCTTGTGCATATGCTTCCGGTAATAGAATGTCTAGTGCATCTTGATATAAAGATTCCACACCAAACTTTTGTTCAAATAATGAACGAGGAACTTTCCCTTTTCTAAATCCAGGAACATTCACTTGGTTTCTTACTTTTTTAAATGCTTGATCAAGTGCAGCATCTACTTTTTCTGCCTCAACATCAACGGTTAAGACACCTTGGTTTCCTTCTAACTTTTCCCATTTAGCAGTCATTTATTCTTTCCCTCCAACTTTCATAAGGTTGACCCGTAACGAATAAACCTTTTAAATTCCATGATTTACAACCATTACATTATAACATATCACTTATTCAATTCAAGAACAATTGCTGTATTATAGCTTGAATGCCCATTGAAAGACTTGCTTGTTTACCGTCGTTATTTCTTCTGTTTTTTCAAGTAATACTCGTATTGGCTGATCATACGTTTTCGCAATCTCCTCTTCAGTATAATCACTTCCAATACTTTCTAGTCCTGCCATATGTATAGCTGCTGCCCAGAGATCTTTATCCTCAGGGGTTGGTGTAAGCGGATACAATGCAATCAAATAATGCCACCATAACTCTACCATCATCTCGTATAGACTTGGGTTCTCATGTTCAACTTCTTCTGATAATCGATTCAATACTCGTAATCCTAGTTCACTATGTAGTACATCTTCAAGTTCATCGGCTTTAATCGAAATCGTTTGGTCAAATTTATGTACAGTAACGGTATCATCGATCCCCTCTTCTTTGATCATCTGCAAGACCATCGTTTTCAAGATCGGATCGTTCTCTTCTACTTTCAAAAATTCATAGAAAGCAGCTAAAACATGCTCATTTATGACATTACCTAACTGTTGAATCGCATGCCATTGTAAATTAGGCTCATGACTGTTTAATTGCTCAAGAAGTACATCGATCGCATCGACGCTTAGCTCATCGGCTTCGCGATCAATTTCGATCGAGGGCTCAGCCTCCGCCTCAACCATCTGTCTACTAAAATGCAACAGTTGGTAAAATGATTCCGCTAGATGCGGCGGTAGCTTATCTTCAGCAATTATCGCTTCAAGCATCGTTACAACTTCATCATATTTTGACAGTTGAACTAGTAAAGAGACATGGACTTGAAGCACATCATAGTAATCACCAATATCCTCCTTTAGCATCGTTTCACTCGCTTCTTTTGCTTCATTTAAACGACCAAGTTCAATTAAGCTTAACACTTCACCAAACCTTCCTTGAGCATGATTTGGTTCAACTTCGAGTGATTGCCTGAAGTAGGATAGGGCTTGTGTATAATGCTTTTCTTTTAAGGAATCCATCCCTTTTTCAACCAACTTGTTGATGAGACCTGGAAACAGCACTACATTTTCTTTCGTTCGTTTGCTTTGATCATCACCCATGCAATCGCTCCACTCTGACTAATTAGATTCTAAAGAAACATGGACTAACCATCTATGTATCGTCGGCTTACCCATTAGTTTACCAGTTACAATCATGAAATACAATTCTCATTAATAACATTAAAAATCTCTTAACATGATCATTCTAAAAGTTCTTGGGTGTGTACGCAAAAAGAGGACGAAAAGAAATAAAAACTCTCACCTATTAATAGGAATCCATCATAAAAACAAAGTCTTGGTAGTAAACTCAACTACCAAGACTTGTGCAATGAGCACCTAAAAAGTGAGTGTAGGGCCCCTTTAACCGATCGATTGCTTATGCATTCACTTTTTCTTCATATGCTGCGATTTGGTCTTCGTATGTCAAAGTAACGCCAATTTCATCCCAACCGTTCAAAAGCATTTCTTTCCAATAACTATCAATCTCAAATGAAGCAGCAAAGCCATCTTCATCCGTAATCGCTTGCTTCTCCAAATCAATCGTGCTTTCATAATCAGCACGCTCGGCTTTCTTCATTAACTCATAGACTTTCTCTTCTGCTAAACGGATCGGTAAGATGCCATTTTTTACACAGTTATTATAAAAGATATCAGCAAAGCTAGGAGCAATGATCACTTTGAAACCATAATCTTGCAAGGCCCATGGTGCATGCTCTCGTGAAGACCCACAACCGAAGTTATGATCGGCTACTAACACCGTTGCCCCTTGGTTATGACTTTGGTTTAATTCAAACTCAGGATTGTCTGATCCATCCGCATTAAAGCGCCAATCAAAAAACAAATATTGTCCAAAGCCAGTTCGCTCAACACGCTTTAAAAATTGTTTTGGGATGATTTGATCAGTGTCTACATTCACACGATTTAACGCTGCTACTTTTCCTTTATGAACGACAATTGGTTCCATTCCTTCCACCTTCTTCTCTAGTATTCATAGATTCATTGATTAAACTGGAGATTTATCAAGTGTTCGTACATCAACGAATTTGCCAGTAACTGCAGCTGCAGCTGCCATTTCCGGGCTGACAAGATGTGTTCTTGCCCCTTTTCCTTGACGGCCTTCAAAGTTACGGTTCGAGGTTGATGCACAACGCTCGCCTTCAGGAACAAAATCAGGATTCATGCTTAAGCACATACTACAGCCAGATTCACGCCATTCAAAGCCAGCATCGATGAAGATTTTATCTAGTCCTTCTGCTTCTGCACGTAGCTTAACTTTTTGTGAGCCTGGGACAACCATCGCTCGGACATTTTCAGCGACTTTCTTCCCTTTTGCTACAGCTGCCGCTGCACGAAGGTCACTCATGCGTGAGTTTGTACATGATCCGATAAAGACATGATTGACTTCTACATCTGTCATTTTCGTTCCTGGCGTTAACCCCATGTACTCTAGTGATTGTTCAATCGCTTTTTTATCAGAAGAAGTTGTTGCATCATTTGGATTGGGAACTGTTTCATGAACGCCAATTCCTTGTGACGGATTTGTTCCCCATGTCACCATCGGTTGAATTTCTGATCCATCGATTTCTACACTGCGATCGTACACCGCACCTTCATCTGTTGCTAGTGCACGCCATTCTTCAACCTTCTTCTCAAACTCTTCTCCAGAAGGAACATTTTCTCGTCCTTGTAAATAGTCAAATGTCACTTGGTCTGGGCTAATTAATCCTGCCTTCGCCCCTGCTTCGATTGACATGTTACAAATCGTCATTCGTTCTTCCATTGTCATGCCACGGATCGCTTCACCTGTAAACTCGATGACAGAACCTGTACCGAAGTCAACGCCGAACTTTGCAATAATGGCTAGAATCACATCTTTTGCCGTAATTCCTTCGCTAAGACGTCCCGTTACATTGACTTGAAGTGTTTTCGGCTTCGCTTGCCATAGAGATTGTGTCGCTAATACGTGCTCAACTTCACTTGTCCCAATTCCGAATGCAAGTGCGCCAAAAGCTCCATGAGTCGAAGTATGACTGTCTCCACAAACGATTGTTTTTCCTGGCTGTGTTAAACCAAGTTCTGGCCCAATGACATGAACAATACCATTATCTGGACTGTTCAGATCAGCAATGTTAATACCGAATTCCTTACAGTTTTCAGATAAAGTTTCCATTTGTTTTTTTGCGATTTGATCAGTAATATTGTAGCGATCAACCGTAGGAACATTGTGGTCCATCGTTGCAAATGTTAAATCAGGTCGTCGAACTTTACGATTATTTAAGCGTAATCCTTCAAACGCCTGTGGTGATGTCACCTCATGAACCATATGAAGATCAATATATAGTAGATTAGGTTTGCCCTCTTCAGCTACAACCGTATGTTTATCCCAGATCTTTTCAATAATTGTTTTTGGACTCATTCTCCTCTTCCCCTCACTTTATTCACTAATATCATTTGATGAAGGATAACTATGCTAGAGTTAGTTAGTAACTTTTGCTTGATTTGTCATTGCTGCAATAACCTTTTCTGTCATTTCTGTTGTTGATAGAGTCGTCTCACCTTCAGCAGCAATGTCCCCTGTACGATAACCTTGTTCAAGTACTGTAGACACCGCTTTGTCAACGACTTCTGCTTCTTTGCTTAGTCCAAATGAGTATTTGAGCATCATCGCAACTGACGCAATCGTTGCTAGCGGATTAGCCTTCCCTTGTCCAGCGATATCTGGTGCTGAGCCGTGGACAGGTTCATAAAGTCCAGGTCCTGTGCTACCAATACTCGCTGAAGGAAGCATACCAAGTGATCCTGTTAACATCGACGCTTCATCACTTAAAATATCTCCAAACATATTTTCCGTTACAAGAACATCAAACTGTTTTGGATCACGAATTAATTGCATGGCCGCATTATCGACGAGCATATGTTCAAGCTCGATATCTGGGTATTGCTTGCCGACTTCTTCAGCAACTTCACGCCAAACACGGCTTGATTCTAGAACATTCGCTTTGTCAACCGATGTTACTTTTTTACGACGAACACGAGCTAGTTCAAACGCTTGTTTAATGATACGTTCAATTTCACTACGTTTGTAGTAGAGCGTGTCAACAACAACTTGCTCGCCGTTTTCTTCTCGTCTTTCCTTTGGTTCACCAAAGTATAACCCGCTTGTAAGTTCACGTAAGATCATTAAATCTACGCCTTTAACGACTTCTTTACGAAGAGTTGATGCTTCAATTAAGCTATCAAAAGCTGTGACTGGTCGTAAGTTAGCAAACAAATTCAGTTCTTTACGAATCCCCAAGAGACCTTTTTCTGGACGCATATCGCCAGGAAGTGTATCCCACTTAGGGCCACCAACAGCACCTAACAGAATGCCGTCACTTTCCTTACATACACGAACAGTTTCAGATGGGAGTGGCGAATTCTCCTCATCAATCGCCACCCCACCGATTTTTGCATACGAATATTCAAACTCATGACCAAACTGATCAGCAACTGTATCTAGTACATTAACAGCGGATTGGACAACCTCAGGGCCGATCCCGTCTCCAGGTAATACTGTGATCTTTTTTTTCATTTGATCCTTCCTTCCCATAACTCACTTCACCGAATTAGATGTGAACTTTACTTTCAGCTACTTCACTACGATTTTTCCGGTTTAAGATACGGTTTACCGCATTGACATAAGCTTTTGCAGAAGCTTCTAACACGTCATGGGCTGTGCCACGACCGCTCGATTCAACGTCATTGAACAATACTTTGACATATACTTCTGCTAATGCATCACGACCTCCAGTAATTGACTGAATACGATAATCTTTCAGAACAATTGGAGCATTAATAATTCGTTCTAGCGTATTGTAAACCGCTTCAACACTTCCAGACCCTGTTGCTGCTTCTTGAACGAGCTCACCATCTGGATTTGTCATCGTAATTGTTGCCGTTGGAATGTTTGTCGTTCCGTAGTTCACTTGGATCGTTTCTACTTCATAGTATTTAACAGCAGAACCAATCTTCTCTTCTGTCATCAGTGCGAAAATATCATCCTCTGTGACTTCTTTTTTCTTATCTGCAAGCTCTTTAAATTCTTTAAAGACCTTTTTGATTTGCTCCTCTGTCGCTGTATAACCAAGTTCTTTGACCTTCTCTTTGAAGGCATGGCGTCCGGAATGTTTTCCTAATACCATCCGGTTAGAAGAAACACCTACTAACTCAGGCGTGATAATTTCATAGGTTGTTTTTTCTTTTAAGACACCGTCTTGATGAATTCCTGATTCATGAGCAAAGGCATTGTCACCAACAACAGCTTTATTGTTAGGCACAGCCATACCTGTTAGCTTACTGACGAGAGTACTTGTGCGCTTAATTTCGTTCAGTTTCAACCCGGTTTCTGCTTGATAAAAATCACCACGAATTTTTAGAGCAACGGCAATCTCTTCTAGTGAGGCATTTCCGGCCCGCTCACCGATGCCGTTAATCGTACATTCGACTTGCTCAGCGCCATTTTCAATCGCTGCTAATGAGTTCGCAACCGCCATTCCAAGATCGTCATGACAGTGTGCCGAAAGCTTAGCCTTATCAATGTTTGGAACATTGTGCTTCAAATAACTAAAGATATGACCAATTTCCTGCGGGGTAATATAACCAACCGTATCAGGAATGTTAATGACACTAGCACCTGCATCAATGACCTTCTCTACAATTCGGACGAGAAAATCAAGATCGGAGCGACAAGCATCCTCAGCTGACCATTGCACGTGCGGGAAACGTTGTGACGCATATTTCACGGAGTCAACCGCAGCTTCGACAACTTGGTCTGGTGTCATTTTTAGCTTATGCGTCATATGAATAGGTGAGGTCGCAATAAATACATGTAAGCGTGGTTCTGCTCCGCCTTTAAGCGCATCCCAAGAAATATCAATTTCTTTCTGAAGCGATCGGGAAAGACCTGTCACAGAACTCCCTCTTACTGTATCTGCAATTGCCTTCACGGAATTGAAGTCCCCTTGGGAAGAAGCTGGGAACCCAGCTTCAATAATATCTACACCAAGGCGTTCTAGTTGTTTTGCAATCTCTATCTTTTCCTCAAAGTTAAGGTTCACTCCTGCTGATTGTTCTCCGTCCCTTAACGTTGTATCGAAGACATTAATTCTTTGCACTACCTACCACTCCTTTTGATTTGGCCTTAACAAATGGCATCATTTCGCGAAGTTCACGTCCGACAACTTCGATAGGGTGCTGTTTTTCTCTTTCATTAATTGCAGTATATTCAGGGCGGTTCACTTGATTCTCTTGAATCCAACCTTTTGCAAATTTCCCTGTTTGGATATCTGTTAAAATCTCTTTCATCGCAGCTTTTGTCTCATCCGTTACGACACGAGGTCCTGCTTGGAAGTCACCCCACTGTGCTGTATCTGAGATGGAATAGCGCATATATTCAAGTCCACCTTCATACATAAGGTCAACAATTAGTTTTAACTCATGTAAACATTCGAAGTAAGCGACTTCTGGTTGATAACCTGCTTCTACTAATGTTTCAAACCCAGCTTTTACTAGTGCTGATGTACCACCACATAGTACGGCTTGCTCACCGAATAGATCTGTTTCAGTTTCTTCTTGGAATGTTGTTTCTAATACGCCAGCTCTTGCTGAACCAATTTGTTTTGCATACGCTAATGCAATGTCTTTTGCTAATCCAGTCGCATCTTGATACACTGCGATAAGCCCTGGTACACCTGCTCCATCTTCAAACGTACGACGAACGAGGTGACCTGGTCCTTTTGGTGCAGCTAAAAATACGTCTACTGTTGATGGAGGAACGATTTGGTTAAAGTGAATGTTAAACCCGTGTGCGAATGCTAATGCTTTACCATCCGTAAGTGCTGGTTCAATTTCTTCTTTATATACTTTTGGTTGATGCTCATCTGGTAGTAACACCATAATTACATCTGCTTGTTGTGCAGCTTCTGCTACTGTATAAACATTAAAACCATCATTTTTTGCTTGATCCCAAGACTTCCCTTGACGTAGACCAATGATCACATCAACGCCACTTTCGCGTAAGTTTTGTGCATGGGCATGACCTTGAGAACCGTACCCGATGATTGCTACCTTTTTCCCTTGTAATACACCTTCATTTACATCTCCGTTATAAAATACTTTTGCCATTATAAATCTCTCCTTTTTTTAAAAATAAAATGTAGTTTAATAGTTTTTATAATTAATTTTTAATTAATTAACGTATATCGATTTTCATCAATGACTGATTTTTTTGTTCCCCGTTTAAAGGCTGTAATTCCTGTTCGGGCAATTTCCTTAATTCCATATGGACGTAAAAGGTCAATCAGCGCTTCTACTTTTTGGTGGTCACCCGTGACTTGAACTGTCATGCTCTCACGGCTAACATCAATAATCGTGGCTCGAAATGGGCCAACAACAGCAGCAATTTCGCCACGCTGTTGTGGGGAAGCAAAAATCTTAATGAGTGCTAACTCCCTTGCCACTATCGGCTCATCAGTAATGTCTTTTACTTTTAAGACATCCACTTGTTTATTCAATTGTTTTATCACTTGTTCAATGCCTTGGTGGCTATCAACGACGACCACAAAGGTCATCCGTGATATTGATGGATTTTCAGTAATCCCAACTGTGATGCTTTCAATATTGAAGTTACGTCGAGCAAATAATCCTGTAATCCGGTTCAAAACACCAGAAGTATTATTTACCGTTGCTGTAACTGTACGTTTCATGGCTTAATCCCCTCCATTTCATGTTGTCCTTTTCCAGGTGCGATCATTGGATACACATTTTCTTCTTTTGTGACCCGGAAATCTATTAATACCGGACCTTGATGTGCCATCGCTTCTGTTAACGCCTGTTCAACATCGTCTTTCTTGTCGATTTTCATCGCTTTAATATCATAAGCTTCTGCTAGCTTGACGAAGTTCGGCTGGATTGGGAAGAGCGAATTTGAGTAACGTTCTTCATAAAATAATTGTTGCCACTGTCTAACCATTCCAAGTGATGCATTGTTTACAATCACAACTTTAACCGGCAAGTTTAGCTCTTGTAAAATTGATAATTCTTGAGCTGTCATTTGGAAGCCTGCATCGCCTACAACCGATACGACTGGGGTGTGAGGTTCAGCAAATTGAGCTCCAATTGCGGCTGGGAAACCAAAGCCCATCGTTCCAAGTCCACCTGATGTCACCCAACGGTTCGGCTTATTAAACTTATAATACTGAGCGGCCCACATTTGATGTTGACCAACATCAGTGGTAACAATCGCTTCCCCATTGGTCACTTTATAAATCGATTCAATTAACTGCTGTGGCTTAATCGTGCCTCCCTCTTCTTTATACCAAAGTGGATACTCTTCTTTTAAACGTTGAACCTCTTCACTCCAAACCGCATTGTTACCGCGTTCGGCTTCTAAAGCAACGAGTTCCTTAAGGGCCTCTCTTGCATCACCTACAACTGGGATTTGTGCTTCAACATTTTTTCCAATTTCAGCTGGGTCGATATCGATATGTGCTACTTTTGCATTTGGTGCAAAGTGAGCTAAATTACCTGTTACTCGATCATCGAACCGTGCCCCAATACTAATGAGTAAATCGGATTGGTGAATCGCCATGTTTGCTGTATATGTCCCATGCATCCCAGCCATTCCTAATGAAAGCTCGTGCTCACCAGGAAAACTACCTAAGCCTAATAACGTATTAGCTACAGGAATATTTTGCTGAACAGCATAATCGTATAACTCATCAAAGGCTTGTGCATGAAGGACACCAGCTCCTGCTAAAATGACTGGCTTTTTCGCTTCACTTACAGCTTCAGCAAGCTTGCGAATTTGCAGCTTATTTGGAATGACAGTAGGTTGATATCCTGGCAAATCAACTTCCTCGTCATAATCAAAAATTCCTGAAGCAATGGAAACATCTTTCGGTAAATCAATGAGCACAGGACCAGGGCGCCCAGTTGTAGCAATGTGGAATGCTTCTTTTATGATTCTCGGCAGCTCTTCAACCGAACGAACTTGGTAGTTATGCTTTGTAATTGGCATTGTTACCCCAATGACATCTGCTTCCTGAAACGCATCTGTTCCAATCACTGAAGTAGCAACCTGCCCCGTAATAACCACAAGCGGAAGCGAGTCAATCATTGCATCAGCAATACCAGTCACTACATTTGTTGCCCCTGGTCCTGATGTAACGACACAAACACCTGGTTTACCCGAAACTCTCGCATACCCTTCTGCCGCATGGATCGCCCCTTGTTCGTGACGAGCTAAGATGTGACGAATACCTGTTTTATAAATCTCATCATAGGTAGGTAGAATGGCCCCCCCGGGATACCCAAAGATGACATCTACATTCTCTTTTGCCAAAGCTTGAATCAACATACTAGAACCCGATAGTGTTTGCTTTTCAGTCGCTGTAGGCTTCGCTTCTTTCTTTAACTTGGTACTCATTTTTGCCTCCTCCTTCTTACCAGTTAACTAGTACCCCTTGAAACGGTTATAAAAATTGTATTGAAACTTGAGGATCGCCTAAAATGAAAGGCGGGGCCTCAATGACAAAACGTAAGGATAGGTTACAGTTTACTTTTTTTGTATTAAAAAAATCTTTCCACCCCAAACGTGACCACAATCTTGGTCAAAGGGGTGAAAAGATCTCTTTCCACGGTACCACCCTTATTCATGACAGTTTTACAACTACCATCTTATGAGCGACGTTTATCGCTCCGTTTAGTTAACGAGTGCAGTGTACACCCGACCAATCCTACTTAACTAGCTGTTCGAACTGGCACTCAGAGGGGAGTTCATCATATGTGATTCCACCGCATCTCAGCTTACGCGGCTCTCTGTTGAAATCGAACGATATGATTACTTTTCCTCTTCAACGTTTTATCCTATTTCCTTTTTAGGTTCAGGTTAATGTTTGAATAGTAGATTTATATTTTCATAATCCCACCAGTGTTAGCTGATGTTACTAATTTTGAATATCTTGCTAAGTAACCTTTTTTCACTTTAGGTTCTGGTTCTACCCAGCCCTCTTTTCGTTTAGCAAGCTCTTCATCTGAGACTAATAGATTCAACGTGCGATTTGGTAAATCAATCTTGATTTTATCGCCATTTTCAACGAAAGCGATCGGACCACCTTCAGCAGCTTCAGGAGATATATGTCCAATTGAAATTCCTCGAGATGCACCAGAAAATCTTCCATCTGTAATTAACGCCACTTTCGTTCCTAAGCCGCGGCCAACAATTGATGATGTTGGTGCTAACATCTCCGGCATTCCTGGCCCGCCCTTTGGTCCTTCATAACGAATGACAACGACGTGATTTTCCTTGACAGTCCCATCATCAATCCCTTTTTGTGCTTCTTCTTGTGATTCAAACACAATCGCTTCTCCCTCAAACGTTTGAATCGATGAATCGACAGCTCCAACTTTAATGACTGCGCCATCTGGAGCAAGGTTGCCGTATAAAATCGATAAGCCACCTACTGGACTATAAGGATTGTCTTTTCTTCTGATGACGACATCATCAGTAATCTCTGCATCTTTTACAGTCTCATATAAGCTTTCACCTGTAATTGTGATTCGTTCTGGATGAATCGCTCCATCGATTTCACAAAGCTCTTTTATAATGGCACTAACACCGCCCGCCTTATGAACATCATCCATCGAATAATCGGAAGCAGGACTGATCTTACATAAATACGGTACACGCTCTGCTACTTCATTAATGCGGTTGAGCTCATAATCAATTTCAGCTTCATTTGCGATCGCAAGTGTGTGGAGAACCGTGTTTGTTGAGCCACCCATTGCCATGTCTAAAGCAAATGCATCATCAATCGTTTCCTTTGTGACAATGTCACGTGGTCGGATATCTTTTTCAATTAAATTCATTAAGTGCTTAGCAGCATCTTTAATTAGTTGATGACGCTCTTCTGATGTTGCCACCATCGTTCCATTTCCTGGTAGTGCTAAACCAAGCATCTCCATTAATGAGTTCATTGAATTCGCTGTAAACATCCCTGAACAAGAGCCACATGTCGGACAAGCTGATTGTTCAATTTCTAGTAACTCTTCTCTCGTCATTTTTCCTGAACCAAAAGCTCCGACGCCTTCGAAGACTGAAGCGAGTGATAAGCTTTTGCCGTCTTTTGTTCTTCCAGCTTCCATCGGCCCACCTGATACAAAAACGGAAGGGACGTTCGTTCGTACCGATGCCATTAACATACCAGGTGTAATTTTGTCACAGTTTGGGATGTAGAAGACCCCATCAAACCAATGAGCATTAATCACTGTTTCAGCTGCGTCACAAATGATTTCTCGACTTGGTAATGAATAACGCATGCCTATATGCCCCATCGCGATTCCATCGTCAACACCAATCGTATTAAATTCAAACGGAATACCGCCGGCTTCAATAATTGCTTCCTTTGCCACTTCAGCAAATTTATTTAAATGCATATGCCCTGGAATAATATCAATATATGAGTTACAAACACCGATAAACGGCTTATTCATATCTTCTTCTTTAACACCTGCAGCTCGTAGTAAACTACGGTGTGGGGCCCGATCTATCCCTTTTTTAATCATGTCACTTCTCATAGTACTCGCTCCCACCTCGTTCAAATTGTTTCTTCATTCTGTTCTTCGATGATTTATTATTAACTTACTTCGATTCCTGTGTTATCCTCGTAAACCTTCACACCATCCTCTACAACATGTTTGCGGAACGCTTTTAACAAGTTCTTTGTTTCAGGTCCAGGAACCCCTTCACCAATTTGTCTACCGTCAACTTTGACTACAGCGATAACTTCAGCTGCTGTACCTGTTAAAAAGACTTCATCTGCAACAAACACATCGTGACGTGTAAATGGCTCTTCTTTGACTTCATATCCAAGATCTTTAGCAATATCAATAATTGCGTTTCTTGTAATCCCTTCTAATGCCCCGAGGTAACCGGGTGGAGTTAGGAGTTGGTTCCCTTTGATAATAAAGACATTATCCGCTGATCCTTCAGCAACATACCCTTCGTTATTTAGCATCAGTGCTTCACTAACACCTGCTAATCTCGCTTCAATTTTCACTAAAATATTATTTAAATAATTTAATGATTTTACTTTTGGACTAAGTACATCCGGACGATTACGTCTTGTTGGTACAGTTACAATCTCTAGTCCATTTTCGTAAAGCTCTTGCGGGAACAACGATAGGCTTTCAGCAATAACAATCACTTGTGGTGTACGGCAAGATGCGGGATCAAGACCGAGGTTCCCTACACCTCGTGATATCACTAAGCGGATATACGCGTCCTTTAATTGATTTTTCTTGAGTGTCTTAACGATAATTTCCGTTAACTCCTCACTTGTATGCGGGATTTCTAGCATAATTGACTTTGCTGAGTTGTATAAACGTTCTAAATGTTCTTCTAGCTTATAGACATTTCCGTCATAGACTCGAATCCCTTCAAATACCCCATCGCCATATAAGAAGCCGTGGTCGTATACGGAAATCTTTGCGTCTTCTTTTTTTACTAACTCCCCACTTAAATAAATCCATTGTTCACTCACAAGATTCACTCCTCTCATCGATGTCAAATCATTTTCAAATTGGAATATTGCGAAACTTACAACTAAGATAAAATCCGACTTTTCGGATAATTATCGACAGACTTCGCAGTCTCTTTTGGATATACTATAGCGATCTTTGTCATATATTTAAGAAAGCGGTTGTCGATAGAGGTCATTTCCACTTAGAAAACATGCACAAAATAGCTGTTTCCGCTCATATGTTTTGTGAAGAAGTATTCTCATTTGCTTCACTTATTTATTTATATTTCTTATTGGAAATTTAAAAATGTTTTCCTTGTTTGAGCATTATATTACGCTTAATACGGTTGCTGGTCAACCACTTTTTAAAAAATTATTTGATAATTTCGATTAGTGATTTTTCCTGAATCCGCTTACAGTATGATCACAATAGGAAAGGTGGTCTGAAAATAAAATTAATTTCTTTTTTACTGACACTTTTTATAACGAAATCATGATCTCAACTATCATGGACAAAACAATCATATACTTCTCTCCCTAAACGATTTACATGTTAACAGCGAATAGGCTCTCGCTTCTGCCTGTTAACTAAAAAAACGCCAGTATTGTTTTCCAAACACTGGCGTCTATCGTTTATGTATTCATTTTAAAAAGTTGGCGTCCCAGGAGAGATTCGAACTCCCGACCGACGGCTTAGAAGGCCGTTGCTCTATCCTACTGAGCTACTGGGACTTGTTTTACTTGCTATGGGATATCTTTGTGAAGAATGCCTAACAATTGTTCAGAATATGTGCATCACGTTTGTGTACTTTATAAGACTAGACATATCAATAGATGTTTAACGTTTACTCTTGTGTCTACATGTCAATCCAGACAAGTCTATTTCTCGTCGCATATTAGCAATTTGTCTAAATAGACATGCTCCTGCGCGTTTCGCTTGCTCGTCGCAAATCTGGAATGAAGTGAACTCGTTTGCTCCTGCGTCTTCTCGTTTATTCACAGTAGTTTATTCCTCGTCGCATGTTAGCAAAGAAGTTGAACAAGTAGTAAACATGGAGCGGGTGATGGGAATCGAACCCACGACCAGAGCTTGGAAGGCTCTTGTTTTACCACTAAACTACACCCGCATGAATTAGTGATCGAATAGTGAAGACAATTATTAATATAAAGGAATTATTAACAAATGTCAACAGTTATCTGAACATTTAAAGAGACGATCCCATGTCTGTCTCTCCATGGAACTGTGGGATCTGTCCCCTTATTGTTCAGTCCTGGCCAATTAGATAATGGCTCGTTAGGTCTGGGATATCTTTTCCGGTTCGATCATAGAATGTGACCGTTACCTCACGATTTTCATTGATCTCACAGATACAGTATGTTTGCTCCTTGCGGTTTCTCGGTAAGCGAATGCTACCTGGATTAATGTAAACAACGTTATTTTCGCTAAAAGACGTCGCCACATGAGAGTGCCCAAAACAAGCTATATTGGCACCCACTTCCTCAGCTCGATATGTAATCGGAACATGGCTCATTTTTACGTTGTATAAATGCCCATGTGTCATGTAGACACGAGTCCCTTCAATCTCTTCTACTCGCTCCTCTGGAAATTCTTCATCAAAATCACAATTTCCACGCACAACATAACAGTTTTCTAACTGCGGTGCGTGATGTGGCAATTCAGAATCGCCGCAATGGAAAATAGCGGACACGTTAGGCTTTTGTTGAGCGATCACATCAGCAAGCTCATCTGTCCAGCCATGACTATCGCTTATGATTAGGATTTTCACGGCACTCCCTCACTTTAATTAAAAATTTCCTGCCACTGCTCCTCAAGCCTCTTTAACGCTTGAGCACGATGGCTGATCTGATTCTTCTCTGCTTCGGGCAGTTGTGCCATCGTTACATCTTTCTCTGGTATGTACATAATGGGATCATAGCCAAATCCATGGTCCCCGATCGGTTCTTGAGTAATCAACCCTTCACAGTTTCCTTCAACAATTTCCGTTTTTCCAGATGGAAATGATACCGCAATTGCACAATGAAACCTCGCCGTACGTTGTTCGACTGGGACTCCTTTTAATTCTTCTAACACCTTTTCAATATTTTTTTGGTCGTCCTTTTCTGGCCCCGCATAACGAGCGGAGTAAATCCCTGGATGCCCGTTAAGAGCATCGATAATTAAACCTGAATCATCAGCAAGAACGGTCTTCCCAAACTTTTGAGCGATCGTTTCTGCCTTTATTTTTGCGTTTTCAGCAAAGCTTTGACCGTCTTCAACGATATCGGGGATATCTTCATAGTCAAGCAATGATTTGACGACCATGCCCTTTTCTGCAAACATCGCTTTAAACTCATTAACCTTACCTTTGTTCTTTGTTGCTATGATGATTTCCTTCATTTTACTCTTCCTTTTCCATGCTTGTTTTTTGTTTATCTAAAATCATATTGGTTACCTTCTCACCAATCACTTGCTGTTGAATTTCGATTAATTGTTCAATTCCGTGATGCCCTAGATCTAATAATTGATCAAGCTGCTTTCTAGAAAACGTTGCTTCCTCACCTGTACCTTGCAACTCTACAAATTCGCCACTACCAGTCATGATCACATTCATGTCGACATCAGCCTTTGAATCCTCACTGTAACACAAGTCTAAGAGCTCTCCAAGTTTTGGGTCTACCCCAACAGAAATCGCTGCTAAGAAGTCTTTGACTGGAAGAGTTTTGATTATTTTTCGATTCAGATAGTTTTCAAATGCTAACACAACCGCGACAAACGCACCTGTAATCGCTGCTGTACGTGTACCTCCATCAGCTTGAATGACATCACAGTCAATCCAAACTGTCCGCTCTCCAAATTTATCTAAATCGATCACTGAGCGCATCGCACGTCCGATCAACCGTTGGATCTCCATCGTTCTTCCTGTTACCTTACCCTTTGAGGATTCTCGGATATTACGCTGCTCAGTGGCGCGAGGTAACATTGAATATTCAGCCGTCACCCATCCTTTTCCTTGACCTCTCATAAATGGGGGGACTCGGTCTTCAATACTTGCCGTACAAATGACCTTTGTATCCCCCATGGCTATTAATACAGATCCTTCCGGATGTTTCAAATAATTTTTTTCAATATGTACTGGCCTTAACTCGTTATGCTGTCTTTGGTCTACTCTCACGTAAGATTCCTCCTCATAAGCTTTACCTTCATGTAGTATTTACATAAACTAGAAGTTTTATCATTCATAAAAAAAGGTAGCGAATGGCTACCTCATCTATCCTACACTGATATTATAGCAAATAAAAGCATCGATTGTTTAGAATTGCCCAGTATTGACCCTTGTAGGTCTTGAAACTGGTTCAGCAAGCGGTTCTCCAGAAGCCTTTAAGATCTCGCTTTCTCCATTAACATGCAGGGCCACTTGCTCCACCCCTTCTTGTTCTGTTAGTGATAGCACTAACATGTTTAGGACATCTTCTGATAGAGCTTCACCTTCTGATTGATTTAATAGGGCCTCGTTGAAGTTTAAGGTGACGACACCATTTTGGTAATCAGGTTCATCAATGAGTTCAACACCGTAACGAATATCCGTTAATAATGTTGAGTGACTTGAAGGGCCATTCAATAGCTCTGAGACAACCGTTTGATAAGTACTTTGGTCATTGCTCTTTGCAACCCTTCTAGTCACAGGGACATAATAAGTGTTGTCCCCCTGCTGTGAAAGGAAGTAAAGGGTAACCCCTTTACTATTAACAAGGTCAACGACTCCTTCTGTCTCAAGGTTAATGCCATTTGCTCGGCTAAAACCTTCCCCGATTGGAGTATCATTGACAGGCATTGTCTCCTGCTCATAACCGTTGATACGGATTTGTACACGATCTACCTCTTCAAATTGTGTCGCTGTCCACGTAATCGCTTGTAGGATCTTCATCTCATCCTCAGGAAGGTACTCTTCAAATTCAGGCGAAAAATCAACAATGGCAACGCCATCTTCTAAGTGAACATCTACTTCAGTTCCTGATGGAATAACTGCTCGAAATCCGCTAGGTAATTCGTTTGTAATTGGTCCACCCTCAACTAAATATTCTAATGATTGCTTGATTGCACCTTCTTCTTTCGGTAATTCCATTGTTTGTGGCACAACTAATCCGTCTTGATCAAGTAAATACAATTCACGAGTAACCGTGTCAGTCATGCTATTTTCGTCAACGTCCTCCGTCGCTTCACCTTCCTCTACTAGCGGTGCGTCACCGTCCATGTCCGTTTCTAACGGCTCTCCTTCATCAATATAATCGACTGGTGGAGAATCCATCTCGTTTAACGTTTCATCTGCACCAAAGTTACAAGCAGAAACAATGAGTGATAAAGAAAGAAGTAAAATGACTGGCACTCCTGTTCTGAATAAGTTACGCATTGTGTTCCCTCCTCAAGGTAGTTTGTACTACATATATACGAGCTTGTTTCTGTTTTAGACCACCTTGTCTAAAAGATTTTAGAAAAAATTTTTTCATGCCATGAAGTCAAGCAAAAAAAGGAGGGCAGAACACACTCTAAAATCGCTGAACATTAAAAAGCCGACCTAAAAGATTTCACATCTTTTAGCTCAGCTTTGAGCGCTATCAATATATGGAGTGAACAAACGGGACACAATTTCTAACTAGACCAATCATGAACACTAGTGAACCTTTTTCTCGATTATCCTAACTGTATTCGTTCTACATGTTCAATTTCAAAATCTAACCAGTTATTAGCGATCCGTTTAAATCGGTCACCATCACCGGTAGTATAAAACATATGATTTGGTGTTCGTTGCTCCGTATATAAGAGATTTTGATGATAAAGAAGAGCACTTACTTCCCGCGCCGTTTCATCACCTGAACAAATCAACTCTTTCTGTTCACCGACGACTTGTTGAATCACTTCGCCAAGCAATGGGTAATGTGTACAACCGAGTATAAGTGTATCAAATGAACGGTTGATTAGCGGCTTTAATGTCTCTTCAACGACAGCTAGTGCTTCACTTCCATCCAATATCCCTTGCTCAACTAACGGGACAAAACGCGGACACGCTAGAGATTCTATTTCAACATCACTATTTATACTTTTTAACGCTTTTTCATAAGCTTTACTTTCAATCGTCCCTGACGTACCAATGACGGCAACATGATCTCTCTTCGTCATTTTCAAGGCGGTGATCGCTCCTGGATGAACGACACCAACCACTGGAATTGAAAGCTTTTCTTTCACTTCCTCAAGAACAACGGCTGTTGCGGTATTACAAGCAATCACTAGCATTTTGATCCCTTGATCAACTAGCTTCTTAATCATTTGCCACGTAAACTGCCGTACTTCTTCAGCTGGTCGTGGTCCATATGGACATCGTTCCGTATCACCTATATAGATAATTTCTTCTTTTGGTAGTTGCCTTAAAATTTCTTTTGCAACCGTTAATCCACCTACACCTGAATCAATCACACCAATTGGTTTATTCAAACATACTCCCTCAATTTCTAAAAAAATATATAAGACTTTATGCTTGTGCTGCATTCATTTCGTCGTAAAGCAATTCCAAACTGTTTGGTTCATCAGATCTTCATTTGCTATAGATGTCCGAGAACATCGTCTAAATAAGCTTGTCGTTTCTTGATCACTTAATGATCCCTTTTCCTATTTCAAGTAAGTAAATGCGAACACCTAACGATCCTTAGCAACAACATTTTATTTTTCCCATAGGATCGATGAGGTCTGCTGTCGTACTTCATGTAGATCGTTCGTCAATCATAGGTCAGCTTGTTCACGCAGAAATTGCAAGGCATTAAACTGTGGCGGTGTAATCGGATATTGGCTTAAGATATCACGGCCTTTTTTATTTTACATATAAGATATCTTACGTATTGTCACTTCTATGTATGCCACCTGATTACAATCGCTCTTCACCCGCATTCCTCTCCATTCACTTATTTTCGCTGTTTTTTGATTAAAATGCAAGAACATTTGAGAGAAGGCTACGATGGGCCCAAGCCCCCTTAAAGGCAAAAAGAAAAGCACTGAAAACATCAGTACTTTTCTCGGGCCATCAACCTACATCAACCTTATTGATTATAAGTTTCAACCAACTTTTGAACTTCTTCAGACGTACCTGCCATCATTGCTTTTTCAGCTAGTGTAGCAAGGTCTGCTTTTGAAAGCTTACTCATTTGACTTCGTGCCGGTAAAATCGACGTCGCACTCATACTAAATTCATCAAGACCTAGTCCTAAAAGTAGTGGGATCGCGATTTCATCTCCAGCCATTTCACCACACATCCCTGCCCATTTTCCTTCTTTATGAGCAGCATTAATCACCATGTTAATTAAACGTAAGATGGCTGGATGATATGGTTGGTATAAGTAAGAAACGCGTTCATTCATTCGGTCAGCGGCCATGGTATATTGAATTAAGTCATTTGTCCCAATGCTAAAGAAATCAACTTCTTTTGCAAATAAATCAGCTGCAACCGCTGTTGAAGGAATCTCAACCATGATTCCAACTTCAAGCTCATCAGAGACAGAAACCCCTTCTTTTTGCAATTGGCTCTTTTCCGTTTCAAGCATATTTTTTGCTTCACGAAGCTCCTCTAATGAAGCAATCATTGGGAACATAATTTTTAAGTTTCCAAAAGCACTTGCACGTAACAATGCTCGTAGTTGTGTGCGAAAGATTTCTTTTTCTTCTAAGCATAAACGAATCGCACGGAAGCCTAAAAATGGATTTAACTCTTTTGGCAAGTCTAAATATGGCAGTTCCTTATCCCCACCGATATCTAACGTACGGATAACAACTGGCTTGCCTTCCATTTTTTCAACCACTGTTTTGTACGCTTCAAATTGCTCCTCCTCTGATGGAAGGTTATCTCGTCCCATATATAAAAACTCTGTACGGTAAAGACCGATGCCCTCTGCTCCATTATTAAGAACGCCTGTTAAATCATTTGGTGTTCCGATATTTGCAGCAAGCTCCACATGTGCGCCATCTTTTGTCGTCGTCGCTTCATTGACAAGCTTAGCCCACTCTGCCTTCTGCTCCTGATAATCAGCAAGTTTTTGCTTGTATGCTTGTAGCTCGTCTTCAGTTGGGTCGACAATGACCTCACCAGCTAGGCCATCGACAATAATTGTTGTACCTGACGGAATATCTTTTGTGACGGTTTTCGTCCCAACAACAGCTGGAATTTCCATTGAACGTGACATAATCGCTGAGTGTGACGTACGCCCACCAATATCTGTGGCAAACCCTTTAATATACGTTGGGTTTAACTGCGCAGTGTCCGATGGTGTTAAATCCTCAGCAATAATCACTGTTTCTTCATCAATCATGGCTAATGATCTTGTCTCAAGACCTAATAAGTGACCAAGTACTCGCTTTGATACGTCACGAATATCTGCTGCACGTTCCTTCATATATTCATTATCCATGTTCTCAAACATGGAGATAAACATCGAAGAAACCTCATCCAACGCTGATTCAGCATTTACCTGATCATTATTAATCTTATCCTTAACGGCATCGACAAGCTCTGGATCGCTTAATACAAGAAGATGAGCGGCAAAGATTTCTGCTTTGTCTTCCCCTAGCTCTTCTTTTGCCTTATCTTTGATGACGTTTAGCTCACCTTTTGCTTTCTCTAGCGCATCTTCAAATCGTTTGAGTTCAGCGGCAGGATCTTCTACTTTTTTAGAATCAATCGTATATTCAGGTTCTTCAAGCACAAATGCTTTCGCAATTGCAATCCCTGCCGATGCTGCAATCCCTGAAATTTTGTTACTCATTATTCCCCAAGCCCTTCTTTAATGATTTCTTCTAACGCTTGTAGTGCTTCATCCGCATCAGAGCCATCTGCTTTTATCGTAACTGTACCTCCTTGTCCAACGCCTAAAGACATTACGCCCATAATTGATTTTAAGTTCACTGATTTCCCATTGTGCTCAAGAGTAATATCAGATGAAAATTGTCCTGCTTTATTAACTAACTGCGTCGCTGGACGCGCGTGAATTCCTGTTTCTGCTGTAATTTTAAATGTTTTTTCTGCCATGTTAAAAACCACCTTTTTAATGTTTTATTTATGTTGAATAGTAACTATTTCAGATTCACCTAACTCGACAGCACCTTCTTTGTTCACCTTAACCTCTTGGTCTTCATTTAAATTAGTAAAAATGATTGGAGTGACCACTGATGGTGCATGTTCTTTTATATAGTCCAGGTTGATCTTTAATAGTTCCTGTCCACGCTTCACTTCATCACCTTGATTCACCAACGTTTCAAAACCTTCACCATCAAGTTGTACGGTATCAATACCGACGTGAATCAAAATTTCATGTCCGCCCTTTGTTTCAAGGCCTATCGCATGCTTCGTTGGGAAAAGATTAACAACCTTGGCATCCATAGGCGCTATAACAACACCTTTTGTAGGTTCAATCGCGAAGCCATCTCCCATCATCTTAGATGAAAAGACCTCATCCGGCACATCAGCCAAAGGCAACACTTTCCCTTCAAGTGGTGAGATCAGTTGCTCACTATCAAAATCACATGCTTTTGTAGTATGTTCATCCTTCACTGGATCTACTTGTTGTGCATCAATGTTTTTACTGACTTCTTTTCCATTCATGATATCTTTAATTTGCCCTTTTAACGTATCAGATTTGGTACCAAATATCGCTTGAATGTTATTCCCCATTTCAAGCACACCTGAAGCTCCTAGCTTTTTGAGTCGATCCTTATCAACGTCATCTTTTTCTTTAACTGACACACGCAGGCGAGTAATACAGGCATCAAGGTTAGTGATATTTTCCTTCCCACCTAATGCAACTAATACTTGACCTGCTAACTGTTCGTTATTACCTTGATTGGCATCCTTATCGTCTGAATCATCCTCATCAGGTTCACGGCCTGGTGTCGCAAGATCCCATTTTCGAATCGCAAATCGGAATCCAAAGTAATAAATCACAGCAAAGCCAAGGCCGACAGGAATAACCATCCAAGAGTTTGTTGATAGACCCCAATATAGGACGTAGTCAATGAACCCGCCTGAGAAAGTGAACCCAGCCTTAACACCGAGTAAATCCATCACAACGAACGAGAATCCCGCAAACACACAATGGATTAAAAACAAGACCGGTGCAACAAACAAAAACGCAAATTCAATCGGCTCAGTGATCCCTGTCAAGAAGCTTGTAAGGGCTGCTGAAGCCATAATCCCACCGACATATTTTTTATGTTGCGGTTTTGCCTCATGGTAAATGGCAAGTGCAGCTGCTGGTAAACCAAATAACATAAATGGGAATAAACCAGCCATAAATGTACCAGCAGTCGGATCTCCTGCGAAGAATCTCGTCATATCCCCTCGAACGACCTCACCAGCGTCATTGACAAAGCGTCCAAATTCATACCAGAACGGCTGATAGAAAATGTGATGGAGACCGAAAGGGATTAACGCACGCTGTGTAAAACCAAAGATAAACGCTGCCACTGTAGAACCCGTCTCTGTCGCTAGGACAGAGAACCAATCGATGACTTCTTGGATAGGTGGCCAAACAAATACGAAAATGATACCTAATAATACAGATGTTGCCGCTGTAATGATTGGAACAAAACGCTTACCAGCAAAGAACCCTAAAAATGGCGGTAACTCAATATTATAAAAACGTTTGTATAAAGCAGCAGCGACAAGACCAATAATGATCCCGCCAAATACCCCCATCTGGATCGTTTCAATCCCGAGGACGACTTCGGTTTCCGCACCCATATAATTAGCCATAATGCCTAATGTCGAGTTCATCACTAGATAACCGATCACAGCTGCTAAACCTGCAACTCCATCACCATCAGCAAGGCCAATAGCGACACCTATCGCAAATAGTAAAGCCAAGTTACTAAAAATAACATCACCGGCATTAGCCAAAACGGGAATGTCAAAGACATTTTCATGGCCAAGTCCAAGTAATAGCCCGGCAGCTGGTAAGACCGAAACTGGTGTCATGAGCGCACGGCCGACACGTTGTAAAATTCCAAATGCCTTTTTAAACATATCGTTCCTCCTTTAAATTAAAATAAGCAAACAAAAAAGACATAAGTAAGATGAATATACGAATACAAAGTAACTGGGATCTTATCGTTAAGTTGCCCAATTCTTTGCTCATATACACGGTCTTTACTTATGCCTGATCGTATCAGTAACACGTAAATGAATGTACTTGCTTCTATTTAATTATTTAGAGGAAAGCCTTTGCAAGTGCAGTGTTAAATAAACCGCTTCTGCCTCGGCTACAGGTAATTTTAATTGCTTTTGGATAATTTTGATCAACTGCCAAGACAGATTATAGCACAATGGATAATCGTCTTTCAACACTTGAATTAATCTCTCATTCCCCTCGGTTACTTCTCCTTTTAATGCACGCTCAATCACTTGCTGGAGGTGGCTTACAAGCCGTGAATATGTGATCGAATTGGGCTCAATACGAAGATCTAACTTCTCCTCAATTAGCGACACTAGTGCTGTAAGTAATTCGGAATGGCTTCGTATCTCCGATAAGCTTCGATTTGAAATCGCACTATGAATATGGAGTGCCACAAATCCAATCTCTCCTTCAGGTAAACTCGTTGCCATTGTTTGATTAACCAAATCAACAACATCTCTGGCTAAAGCAAATTCCTCTGGATATAACAGTTCTGTTTCCTGTAAAAAAGGATTTTCGATATCAATCCCATTTTCTAAGCGTCGAATCGCAAAAGAGAGATGGTCAGTTAAAGCAATATGAACACGCTCATTTAACGGTTGATCTAGACGCTTTCTAACGATTTGAAGCGCATCATGAACAGTTGCAACAAGCGTTTCATCGACGTCAGATAGTAGCTGCTTGTATTCTTCCTGTTCCTGTTGATTAGCTAACAGAAATAATTTATCAACTTGATCATTCGCGATCGTGTCCCCACGCTTTTTGCCAAATCCAATGCCTTTCCCAATGACAATAACTTCAGCTGCATTCTCCGCCTCAGCGATGATCACATTGTTATTTAGTACTTTTACAACTGTAAATGGCCTACTCATGGCAGTTTATCCTTTCTTTTTCCTACACTGATAACAACCTACGTTATGTATTTTACCGAACGTATTTTTAACCGTCAAACAAAGACTGTCGCAGTCTGACATGTTTCGACAAATCCGAAGGCACTCACATCATGTTTCCTTAAATCCTTTAGTTGCATTGCTTTTTATTCTCCAACGTACCTATATGCTACGTCCCGACACTACGACCGGGACGCAAAAAAATCGGCTTTCAATAAGAAAGCCGACATGACTAAATTTCAATTTCCCCTAACCTAATTAACTCAATGACCGCCTGGGAGCGCCCCTTAACTCCAAGCTTTTGCATCGTATTAGAGATGTGATTACGCACAGTTTTCTCACTGATAAACAGTTGTTGCGCAATCTCCTTTGTCGTCTGATCTTGAACAAGTAGCTCGAATACTTCTCGTTCCCTTTTTGTCAGTAAAGGTTTTGGTCCGTATTCTGATCCTTTCAATGCATTCACCCCTTCTTGCCGGGCTGAGAGCTAGAGACTGATTCACCCCAACGCTTTCAACAAAATTGAAAGCATCGCCCCATTGAAAGAAGGTATTTAGTCACCATATAGTATGTAGTCATAAAAGCGCTTGTGACTTCATAAACATATCTATTTTAAAATGCAACACTTAGGTCGACTATTTACTGGCAATGCTTTCTCCTGTGAGCGCCACTTTAACGGCATCATCCCATGCAATTGAACGATTTGTTTGTTTGGAAACTTGGACGATTCTTCCTCTTCCAGTAAAACAAACATCACCTTCTTCATTTTTCGCCATATAGTGAATGTCAGCAGACGTTCGTCCAATCGTAGCGACCTTCACATAGATGTCTAACTTCTCATCAAAAAACACTTGTTTTAAATAGTCACATTGCAAATCACCGGTCACAAGGATCGACTCACTCTCTTGCCGCATCCAGCGTTCCATCAAACCTAATGTCTTCAAGAACTCAATTCTCGCTTCTTCAAAATAGACAAAAACATTCGTGTTATTCAGGTGACCAAATGCATCTGTTTCTGAAAATCGAACAGTTATCGAATGGTGATATGAAAATGAATCTACCCAGTCACTAAAATTTTCGATGTATGGAATTGTTGGCATTTGAACGCCCTCCTTATCTATCTACCTTTGTCTATCAATTCTTCCCGTTTCTACTAAAACTAAACCAATACCGTGAAAGCCCATTAAAGCGGTGTGAGTAAGTGATCTTCTCTGACTTCCCTTCCTCGGTTACGCCCCCTCTTATCTACAGCAAAACAAAAGAGAAGGCAACCTCAAGTGCCTTCTCTTCCTCACTTCTATTAAGCATAGCTTCCAAAGAAGTTTTTAAATGATTGTAACGTTGTTGAGCGGTTTAATGCTGAAATTGATGTTGTTAATGGAATTCCTTTTGGACAAGACTGAACACAGTTTTGCGAGTTACCACAGTTCGCAAGTCCACCGTCACCCATAATTGTCTCAAGTCGTTCTTCTTTGTTCATCTCACCTGTTGGGTGTGCATTAAACAAACGAACTTGAGATAATGGTGCTGGACCGATAAATTCAGACTTATCATTAACATTTGGACATGCTTCCAAACATACACCACATGTCATACATTTTGATAATTCATATGCCCATTGACGCTTTGTTTCTGCCATACGTGGCCCAGGACCTAAATCATATGTTCCGTCAATTGGAATCCATGCTTTAACTTTCTTAAGCGAATCAAACATACGTTGACGGTCAATCATCAAATCACGAACGACCGGGAATGTTTTCATCGGTTCTAGGCGAATTGGCTGTTCTAATTGATCAACAAGCGCTGTACATGACTGACGCGGCTTACCATTGATAACCATTGAACATGCACCACATACTTCTTCTAGACAGTTCATATCCCATGTAACTGGTGTTGTTTTTTCACCTTTTGCATTAATAGGATTACGACGAATCTCCATTAATGCTGAAATGACATTCATATTGTTTCGATATGGAATATGAAACTCCTCTTGATACGGGCTACTATTGGCATCATCTTGACGGGTAATAATAAAACGAACTACATTTTCGCTCATGACTTACCAGCTCCTTGCTTTTTTTGGGAGTAGTCGCGTTTACGAGGCTTGATTAGCGACACATCAACATCTTCATATTCGAACTCTGGTGCATTTGTATTCGGGTTAAATTTCGCTTTTGTTGTCTTTAACCATTCTTCATCATTACGATCCGGGAATTCAGGCTTGTAGTGTGCACCACGGCTTTCATTTCGGTTATATGCACCTAACGTAACCACGCGTGCCATGTGAAGCATTCCCTCAAGCTGACGTGTAAATGAAGCCCCTTGGTTGCTCCATTTTGCCGTATCAGTAATGCTGATATTTTCATAGCGTTCCATTAATTCTTGGATCTTGTTATCTGTTTCTAGAAGCTTTTTATTTTCACGTACAACCGTAACGTTATCTGTCATCCATTCGCCTAGTTCTTTGTGAAGGACGTAAGCATTTTCAGTACCGTCCATTGACATAATCTTATCAAACTTCTCTTGTTCCTTCTTCACTTGATTTTCAAAGACAGAAGAAGGTAGAGAATCTGTTGATTTCTCAAGGCCATTAATATAATTAACTGCATTTGGACCTGCAACCATACCACCATAAATCGCTGATAGTAACGAGTTTGCACCAAGTCGATTCGCACCGTGCTGAGAATAATCACATTCTCCGGCAGCAAATAAACCTGGAATGTTTGTCATTTGGTTAAAGTCAATCCACATACCACCCATAGAATAGTGAACGGCAGGGAAAATCTTCATCGGCACTTTACGCGGATCATCACCCATGAATTTTTCATAGATTTCAATAATACCGCCAAGCTTAATATCAAGTTCTTTAGGGTCTTTATGTGATAGGTCAAGATAAACCATGTTTTCGCCGTTGATTCCAAGCTTCTGATCGACACAGACACTAAAGATTTCACGTGTAGCAATATCACGTGGAACAAGGTTACCATAGGCAGGGTACTTTTCTTCAAGGAAGTACCATGGCTTACCGTCCTTATACGTCCATACTCGTCCACCTTCACCACGAGCTGACTCACTCATAAGGCGTAACTTGTCATCTCCAGGAATCGCTGTTGGGTGAATTTGAATAAACTCACCATTTGCATAATATACACCTTGTTGATAAAGGCTTGATGCCGCAAATCCTGTGTTAATAACCGAGTTTGTTGACTTACCAAAGATAATCCCTGGTCCACCTGTGGCCATAATAACAGCATCCGCAGGGAACTCTTTAATTTCCATTGTTCGTAAGTCTTGTGCTGTTACACCACGACAATTCCCTTCATCATCTAAAATTGCCGACAGGAATTCCCATCCTTCATATTTGTTAACAAGGCCAGACGTCTCATGACGGCGCACTTGCTCATCTAATGCATATAATAATTGTTGTCCTGTTGTTGCACCAGCAAACGCTGTACGGTGATGCTGCGTTCCACCGAAACGACGGAAATCTAGTAACCCTTCTGCGGTACGGTTGAACATAACTCCCATACGGTCCATTAAGTGAATAATACCAGGTGCAGCCTCACACATCGCTTTAACAGGCGGTTGGTTTGCAAGGAAGTCGCCCCCATAAACCGTATCATCAAAGTGCTCCCATGGTGAATCCCCTTCACCTTTCGTATTTACAGCACCGTTCATACCGCCTTGTGCGCACACAGAGTGAGAACGTTTCACTGGTACTAATGATAATAGGTCGACTGGCACGCCTTTTTCTGCCGCTTTGATCGTTGCCATTAGACCCGCTAATCCACCACCGACAACTACAATTTTACCTTTACTCATTTGTGACTCACTCCTTAAATATTGGCTAGATCTGGATTAATAAATGCTAAAATCGCTCGAATACCGATAAATGTTAATACGACAAAGATACCTAATGTCACGTATGTAGCAATTTGTTGTGAACGTGGAGTAACTGTAATCCCCCAAGAAACGGCAAATGACCATAACCCATTTGCAAAGTGGAATGTTGTTGATACAACACCAACAATATAGAAAACTAGCATAAATGGACTACTTAAAATATCGGCCATCATATTATAATCTACATGCACGCCGAGTGCTGCTTGAATACGAGTTTCCCAAACATGCCAAACAACGAAGATTAACGTGATAACCCCAGTAACACGCTGTAATAAGAACATCCAGTTACGGAAATATCCGTACTTGCTCGTATTGTTTCTCGCTTGAAAAGCGATATATAGACCATAGATTGCATGGTAAAGTAATGGAATAAAAATAAGAAAAATCTCTAGAAAATAGCGAAATGGTAGATTCTCCATAAATTGTGCAGCTTGGTTAAATGCACTTGCTCCCCCTGTAGCAAAATGGTTAATAACCAAATGCTGAACCAAGAAGAGTCCTACTGGAATGACTCCTAACAAGGAGTGAAGTCTTCGGTTCATAAACTCTCGATTTGCGGCCATGCCATTGTTCCCCCCATTTTTAATTTTAAATTTTAAACTCCTATTTGCACGATATTCTCTATATTTCTCTTTTTCTTATCATTCAAAACCTCCCCCACTCCAATTGTCTAACACTCTCTTACTCTACTAACTTATTTTTGAAACTTTTGTGAAAGTTTCTGTGAATAAAATCCGACAATTTTATTGTACTCTCATCCTCATATATCGTCAAGAAAACGGATACAGGATAAATTCAAAAAATTCTAATCGGTTGCTTACTGCTATGCGATTTAAAAAAATTTATTTTTTTGTCAATTGGGGGCGAAAACTGTAAGACACATCGCCCCCCTTGATACATTTCTTATCCAATAATGATCCGCTCAGTCGGATACTTAAAGTAGCTCTTCTGCTCACGACGTCGAACAGAAAATAGAAAGACAAGTAAACCAATTCGTCCGATAAACATCAGCACCATTAATACGACTTTACTTGGCCAACTTAAGTCCGCTGTAACCCCTGTTGATAAACCACACGTTCCAAAGGCTGAACTCGCCTCAAAAATGATCGCAATCAGTTCAATGTTATTACCACTTTCAAATGCAGCGATTAACATCACAGCAACAAAGAGCATCATTGTGAATACGGATAGAACGATAAATGCTTTCTGCTTATCCTCAGGATGAATTTCTCGTCCAAACACCTTGACATCGCTTTTTCCAAGTGCAAAACTGCGGATTGTCAAGAACATGATCGCGAGCGTCGTTGTACGAATACCACCGCCAACACTAGAAGGACTTGCACCGATAATCATCAGTCCTGAAATAAACAGCAACGTAGCTATACTTAACTCAGATACGTCCATCGTTGCTAACCCACCACTTCTTGAAGTTGCAGAATTAAACAATGAATAAAAAAGCTGTTGATGCCACTCTAGACCGACATAAAAGTGCCCTCGCTCAAGGAGCCAGATGCCAATGACCCCGATTAAAAAAACAACAAAATACGTAATTGTCGTGATTTTCGTAAATAAACTAAATTTAAAATGCGGGTCACGTCTTGAAAAGTATTCCTTGACTTCAACTAATACCGGGAAACCAATCGCACCGGCAAAGATTAATAAAATCGTTACAAGTTGAACGTAGTAATCATTGGCAAACGGAATCAGTGACTCACCAGTTATGTCAAATCCTGCATTCGTAAATGCACTTAACGCCGCAAAAGCTCCTTGGTAGTATGCTTCAAGTGTCGTATCAAAATAACGGAGGTAATACGTGCCTAAAATAAACGCACCGATTATTTCGATGATCAATGCAACGACTAAAATGCCACGCATTAAATTCACTAACCCTGAAAATGTATTTTGGTTGTGATCGACCATGATCAACATCCGCTGCGATAAGACGATTTTCCTACGAAACAACATCCAAACAAAGGTCCCTAATGTCATAATCCCGATACCACCGAGTTGAACCGCAAGGGCCAAAAAGACAATACCGGTAAAGCTGTACGTCTCTGATACATTTACGACCGTTAAACCAGTTACACTGACCGCACTTACTGACGTAAACAATGCTTCTGAAAACGACAACTGGACACCCTCTTGATGGGATATTGGTAAATAAAGCAAAATACTAAAAAGAATCATCGCAGCAATATACGAGATCATAATAATTCTAAAGGGAGTTAACAGATGTTTAAATGCAAGCTTCATTTTATGTACCTCCACTCTCATTCGGGCTATAGTATATCACTTCTCAACACTCGAAGCTATAGAGAAAAGAAGGAGGTCGTTATATAATAGAATGGACAGAGAGGAGTATACATAATGAGTAAACACACCCCCCTAGACAAAAACGTTAAACGAGAAGCTTCAAGCTTTGGCTACCAACTCTTGCGAGCAGATGTATTAGCCAACCTACTTGGAAAAGAACAAGAACAAATCCTTTATTGGGCTGGTAAATCACTAGCTCGAAAATATAAGCTTTCATCCATTGATGAGGTTATTGTTTTTTTTAACCAGGCTGATTGGGGAACGCTAGCAGTCATCAAAGAAAAGAAAACGGAAATGATGTTTCAATTAACGGATCACCTCTATGATGAAAGCCACCCATATTCTGTCCAGTTAGAAGCTGGATTTCTCGCTGAGCAAATTCAACAGATCAAATCACGTATTGCTGAAACGACGGTCAAACAAAAGAAAGCTACATTTGTATTTACCGTCCAATGGGATCATAAAGATGAGGTTTAAATCATCCCGAACTGAACGTATATTATTCTGTCTGATCGAGCTTTGAAGCAATAAAGCTACATGTCTTACGATGAATTCTTATCTTTCATCGTAAGACATAGCATACGAATCTATAGTCCTATATGCTCAGCACTTCTTCAGCTAGTTGAAATTCCTCATGTAGTGCTTCAACAGCCTTAACCATGACAGCTTCTTCAATGACTGTTGACACTTTAATCTCAGATGTACTAACCATTTTTACTTTCACATCTTCTTTTGCAAGTAATTGGAACATTCTTGCCGCCACTCCAGGGTTTGAAACCATGCCAGATCCGACAATCGATACTTTTGCTAAATTCTGTTCGCAATCAACAGCTTCAAAGTGCAAACGATGTTTGTTTTCTTCTAAAACCGCTACTGTTTCTTGACGAATATCATCGCTGATTGAAAATGAGATCGTTGTTGTTTCTTTTCCAGTTTCATTTTGAATAATAATATCTACATTAATTCCATGTTCCGAGAGAATCGTAAATAAGCTTGGTAACGTAGCCAGGTCATTAGGCAACCCAGACACTGTTACTTTTGTGACATCACTTTCAAATGCAATCCCTCGTACAACCAAATCTTTTTCCATTGACACTTCCTCCTCAATTACTGTCCCTTCTTCTTCTACCATGCTTGATGCAACCATCAATTTGACTTTATGGTTTTTTGCAAATTCAACGGCACGTGGGTGCAGGACTCCCGCCCCTAAATTAGCCATTTCCAACATTTCATCATAAGAAATTGATGCTAATTTTCTAGCTTTGCTCACATACCTCGGATCAGTGGTATAAACACCCGTCACATCTGTAAAAATATCACAGCGCTCCGCTGACACAGCAGCCGCAAGTGCAACAGCTGTCGTGTCCGATCCACCACGACCAAGTGTTGTGATCTCCTCACCCTCACTTACTCCTTGAAAGCCAGCAACAATCACAATCATTCCATCCTCTAGGTAGCTATTGATTCTCTCAACATCAATGCCGGTAATTCTAGCGTTACCATGTGCTTGTTCGGTCTGAATCCCTGCTTGCCAGCCTGTCAAAGAGACTGCTCGATACCCGCGTTCTTGCAAAGCCATCGTTAATAAGGAGATCGATACTTGTTCACCTGTCGATAGCAACATATCCATCTCACGCTTGCTCGGTTGAGCAGTGACTTCGCCGACTAAGCTGACGAGTTCATCCGTTGTTTTCCCCATCGCCGAAACGACCGTTACAACTTGATTTCCTTGTTCAACCGATGAAATGATTCGATCAGCCACATGTTTGATCCGCTCTGTTGATCCAACTGATGTTCCTCCATATTTTTGTACGACTAATGCCATATTGCTCATCCTCTCCTATGTAAAAAACTTAACTTTAAAGAACTTACCCGCAAACACATATCAAGAAATAACTTCTCTTACTTCAAATAGTTCACTAAATATTCAATCAAGTGAGG
This sequence comes from Desertibacillus haloalkaliphilus, assembly GCF_019039105.1. NCBI lineage: Bacteria > Bacillati > Bacillota > Bacilli > Caryophanales > Bacillaceae > Desertibacillus > Desertibacillus haloalkaliphilus. The sequence continues at coordinate 150,592 of NZ_JAHPIV010000001.1, forward strand.
CATAAGGAAGCTACTTTCCCTCTATTCCTTCATCGCTAGCGCTCTCCGGGGTTCCCTTTTCCACCCTTGAACCAACTTCTCCTCACCAGTGTATCTCCCGCATACTCCAATCTAAGGCGGTGCGAGTAAGCCTTCTTTACCACAACACCAAAAAAGCAACAGTAGGAACGCCCTCACTGTTGCTTGGTATACAAAAAAGTCGGTATCTCCACACTTCGTCCCCTGCATCTCGTGAGATAGTTCTCCACACAACCTTTGGGTTGGTTGCGTGACAGCCTTGTACCTATTCAATACAAGTCCAGCAAAAAGATTGTTGAGGCTCTTTTCACTTCGGCGAATTCCCCTTTCAGCAATGATCATCGGATCTCAACATCCTCGCTTTGCCTACTAATGGTTTTCGCTCCTCTACCATCACTTCTTCTATGAAGTGTGGCTTTTTTTAATTTTTTTATCAACTTTAATCGTTAGTTGTTATTTTAGCAAAACAACAATTGAAAATCAACGAGAAATTCAACTATTTTTCAAATGGTCAACAAGCGCTTCGGCTACAGGTGCTGGAACATTTAACTGACGGAAATCTTCAACACTTGCTTCCTTCATTTTTTTCAATGAGCCAAAGTGCTTTAACAACCGTTGTTTTCGTTTTTCACCGATGCCAGGCACATCATCTAAAATCGATGAAAACATCGATTTCCCACGTGCTTGTCGATGAAAATTGATCGCAAACCTGTGGACTTCATCCTGTATTCTTTGTAAGAGGTAAAATTCATGACTATCCCGTTTTAATGGGATTACCTCGGGCGGGTCTCCCATCAATAGCTGTGACGTCCGGTGTTTATCATCTTTAGCTAAACCACATACAGGGATCGATAACCCTAGTTCATCTTCAAGCACACTTTGCGCAGCTGAAATTTGTCCTTTACCACCATCGATCACTAACAAATCAGGCAATGGTCCATCTTCCTTTAATAGACGAAGGTAGCGCCGACGAACAACCTCACGCATCGAACCGTAATCATCAGGCCCTTCAATCCCTTTTAACTTATACTTACGGTAATCCTTCTTACTCGGTTTACCATCTAAAAACGTAATCATGGCAGACACAGGATCAGTCCCTTGAATGTTAGAGTTGTCAAATGCCTCGATCCGATACGGTGTACTGATTCCCAGTGCCTCCCCTAAATTTTCAATGGCTTTAATCGTGCGTTCCTCATCCCGTTCAATTAATGAGAACTTTTCCTTTAACGCCATTTCAGCATTTTTGGTCGCAAGGTCCACTAATTCTTTTTTCTTACCACGTTTCGGTTCAAATACTTTTACCTCGAGCAATTGAGCAACAAGCTCTTGATCCGTACCGCTTGGTACGAGGATCTCCTTTGGCTTCATATGTTCCTTTTTTAAATAAAATTGTCCGATATACGTTAAAAAGTCTTCTGAAGCTTCACCGTAAAATGGAAAAATGGATACATCTCGTTCAATCAGTTTTCCTTGGCGAATGAAAAAGACTTGTACACACATCCACCCTTTATCATATGAGTACGCAAAAACATCACGGTCGATCTGGTCAGAGATCGTCATTTTCTGCTTTTCCATGACAGCTTCAATGTGCTTAATCAAGTCACGAAATTCCTTCGCCCGTTCAAAGTCTAATTGTTCAGAAGCGCTATTCATCTTTTCCGTTAATTCTTGCTTCACTTGCTGATGACCATTATTTAAAAAACGAACAATGTCAGCGACAAGTTCTTTATTTTTTTCATCACTTACTTCATACACACATGGAGCTAAACATTGATTGATATGGTAGTATAAGCAAACCCGATCAGGTAATGTCCGACACTTTCTTAGGGGGTAGAGACGATCTAACAATTTTTTTGTTTCATTCGCCGCACTCGCATTCGGAAAAGGACCAAAGTATTTTCCTTGATCCTTTTTTACTTTTCGAGTTGTGATCAAGCGCGGATGTTCTTCCGCGGTAATCTTTAAATACGGATATGATTTATCATCCTTTAACATAACATTGTATTTCGGATCGTATTTTTTAATTAGGTTCATTTCAAGGATAAGCGCTTCGATATTCGAAGAGGTAATTATATATTCAAAATCAGTGATTTCACTCACTAACCGCTGTGTTTTCCCATCATGGGAACCAGTAAAATAAGATCGAACGCGGTTTTTTAAAATTTTTGCTTTTCCGACATAAATGACCGTTCCTTGCCTGTCTTTCATTAAATAACAGCCAGGCTGCTCAGGTAAAACAGCGAGCTTTTCTTTAAGGTTATCCATCCTCCTCACTCCTTGCTACTATTGTTACCAAAAATCACGTTTTTTTCAACCGCTCTCGAGCCGCCTTCTTCTCATTTAGATTTTTTCCAGTATCCTTCACGCAAAGGCCGGACGAGTAAGCTATTACTTTTCCTTGTCTCCTTGCTGCGCACTCTGCACCCCTTCAATTAAAAAAGCCTGATCCGTAATACGAATCAGGCTTTTTATTGGCTCTTATAGGTGCTTATTAAGAAGCTCAGCTAGTGCATCTTTTGGTTGGAAGCCTACCACTTGCTCGACAACTTCACCATCTTTAAAGACCATTAATGTAGGGATACTCATGACTCCATGCTTGCTAGCTGTTTCTTGGTTTTCATCAACATCAAGCTTCGCAATTTTCACTTTATCTCCCATTTCTGCATCTAGCTCTTCAAGAACCGGTGCAATCATTTTACAAGGCCCACACCAAGGTGCCCAAAAGTCAGCTAGGACTACTCCTTCACTTGTTTCGCTTGCAAAATTTTGATCCGTAACGTTTACAATCGCCATGTTCGTAACGTCCTCCTTATTTATCGTGCTAATCACTTATTCAAACAAATTATACCATCCGTCGTACTCACACGCTATAAATATGCTTACAGAATTTATATTACCCAATCGTGTTATGTTTGAAACCACTTTTTCCTGCAAACAATAATAGAAAATAATAAATATACGTGAAAAGCTGCCCTTTGAAGGACAGCTTTTCACGTATGTTTTATGATTCAACTAAAACGTTTTTCAATTCTTCTGTAAGTAATGGAACAACCTCAAATAAGTCAGCAACAATTCCATAGTCTGCGACTTCAAAGATCGGTGCTTCTGGATCTTTATTGATGGCTACAATTACTTTTGAGTTAGACATCCCTGCTAAATGCTGAATCGCACCAGAGATACCAATCGCAAAGTAAAGGTCAGGTGTTACAACTTTCCCTGTTTGACCAATTTGTAAGGAGTAATCACAATATTCAGCATCACACGCTCCACGAGATGCACCAACTGCTGCTCCAAGGACATTCGCAAGCTCATCTAATGACTTAAAGCCTTCTTCACTTTTCACACCGCGTCCACCTGCAACAACAATTTTAGCTTCTGAGAGATCAACCCCGCCAGTTGACTTGCGCACGATATCCTTAATTTGTGTTCGCAAATCAGTTAATTCTACATCAAGCCCAGCTACATTTCCGCTTCGTGACTCATCAACCTCAAGTGGCTCGATGTTGTTTGGACGAATCGTTGCAAAAATAATTCCCTCTTCAATTGCTTTCTTTTCAAAAGCTTTACCTGAATAAATTGGACGCGTGAAAACAACATCACCGCCATCGACTTCAATGGCAACCGCATCAGAAATTAAACCTGAGCCTAATTTTGTCGCGACACGTGGCGAAAGATCTTTTCCTGCCGATGTATGTCCCATCACAATTCCTTCTGGACTCTCCGCATCAACCACTTGTAAGAACGCCTGTAAGTAAGCATCTGTCGTATATTCTTTCAATTCAGGACGTTCTACCGTAACGACACGGTCAGCTCCATACTGAATTAATTTATTACCCAAATCACTTACACTTTCACCAAATAACGCTGCAACAACTTCACCACCGTCGGCAACTTGTTTTCCTGCTGCAATCGCTTCAAATGTTACATTACGTAATTCTCCATCACGAGCTTCACCTAATACAACTACTTTTCTAGACATATTGATTTCCCCCCATTAAAGAACTTTAGCTTCTGATTTTAGTAACGATACTAACTCTTTGACTTGATCTCCAACTTCACCTTCAAGAACTTTCCCCGCTTCTTTAGCAGGTGGTAGGAACACTTCGATAGTTTTTGTTTTTGCTTCTACATCCTCTTCTTCTAAATCTAAATCATCTAAGTCTAATGTATCTAATGGCTTCTTCTTAGCCTTCATGATCCCTGGTAACGATGGATAACGTGGTTCATTTAACCCTTGCTGCGCTGTCACAAGAACCGGAAGAGACACTTCAACAGTTTCTTGGTCCCCTTCAACATCACGCTCGATTGTTGCAGTTTGCCCTTCAATATCTAACTTTGTAATCGTTGTCACTTGTGGAATGTTTAATTCCTCAGCAACACGTGGGCCAACTTGTCCAGATCCACCATCAACGGCGACGTTACCGCCTAAAATGATGTCATAGTCTTGATCTTTTAAATATGTCGCAAGCAATGTAGCCGTCGTAAATTGATCAAGTTCATCAACATCTTCTGTGTCAATTAACACTGCCTTATCTGCACCCATGGCTAATGCTGTACGTAATTCCTTTTCAGCATCCTCTTCACCAACAGTTACGACTGTCACTTCTCCTTCGTGCTCATCACGTAACGTAATTGCTTCCTCAATCGCATACTCATCATATGGGTTAATAATAAATTCTGCGCCCCCATCATCAATTGCTCCATTACTAATTGTAATTTTTTCCTCTGTATCAAATGTACGTTTCATAATTACAAAAATGTTCATCATATTCCCTCCCTAGGTAAAATAAAATCGGTTTATTTATTTTTAAACGCTGGCTTTCGTTTTTCTATAAATGCGTATATCCCTTCTTGGCCATCTTCAGATTCAAACGCTTCCCCAAACAGCTCCGCTTCTTTTGCCACTCCTTTTTCAAAGTTTTGATCTTTGGCATAAGTAAGTAGTTCGAGTGCGAATTTAATCGAGACCGCACTCTTTTGCGCGATTTTCTCCGCTAGTTTCAAGGCTTCCTCGTTGAGCGCTTGCTCAGAATGAATGCAATTAATAAGGCCGAGTGACAATGCTTCCTTGCCTGTGATCGGCTCACTAGTTAAAATCATTTCTGCTGCTTTCGCTGTTCCTACTAAACGTGGAAGGCGTTGACTACCTGCAAATCCAGGAATTAAACCTAATTGTAGCTCCGGTAATCCAAGCTTCACATCTTCCGTTGCTAGTCGAATATGACATGCCATCGCAAGCTCTAATCCTCCGCCTAATGCAGCACCGTGAATCGCGGCAATGACAGGCTTTGAAAACTGCTCAATTCGATCAAATAGTTGCTGCCCCTTTTTAGCAAGCTCAGTGAACTCAGCGCCACTTTTAACAGTAGTAAACTCTTTAATATCTGCTCCAGCCGCAAAAAAACGACCTTCACCATTGAGAACCACTACTTTAATATCCGTGTCCTGCTCAACCTCATCAAGTGCCGCAGATAAATCGTTTAAAACGGCACCCGAAAGCGCATTTGCAGGTGGACGATTCAGTGTAACAATAGCGATATGATTCTCTTTTTTTAGAAGTAGATTCTCCATCACTTTCTCACTCCTCCCAGTCCAAGAATGAAGATCATTCAAGTCTGTCTATCTATTTATCTACTGCAAAACCATTGATTAAAAATTGGTGCACAGGCTTTGCAAGTGATACCAAATCATATTTGCAACCTTTCATCACCCAATTGGTAACCACCTCGTCTAATGTACCAAAGATCATTTGCCGGCTTAGTCGGACATCAAGGTTGCTAGAAAAGAAACCGCTTTCTTTTCCTTCTAATAAAATAGAGTCAATCAAGCGTAAATAATCCTTTAATACGTCATTTATCTTCAGACGTAGTTCGGTGTTCGACTGTCTCAACTCTAGCTGTGTAACGATGGCATATGAATGATTTGCTGCTGCTTGGGTGAAATGCCTTTTTACTAATATATATAATTTCTCTTTAACGTCGTTAACTCCTGCTATTTCTTGTTCAATATCTAGGATAAATTTGCCCATCTTTTCTTTAAATAGAGATACTAAAATATCTTCCTTGTTTTTAAAATATAAATAAATCGTGCCATCAGCAACGCCTGCTTCTTTGGCAATTTTTGATACTTGGGCTTGATGATAGCCTTTTTCAGCAATCACTTTTACGGCTGCTTCTATAATCTGCTCGTATTTCAGTCCTTTTCGTTTGGCCACGTCATTCTTCCTTTCAGTAAGAAAAGCGCAAGGCGACCAACTATCGGCCATAAACACTGGTATACCGGTAGAAGAAACATGAAGCTTCAATTGGCGGACCAAAGTGAGCTCGAGCCGATGACGCCTGGTGCTAAACATTTTTCAAAGTACAATACTTTTACTACTTCATTAATGAATGACTATTCACTCATATTTCATATTGTAATAAAAGGTAAATGATTTGTCAATCCAAACGTCAGTTATTTTGAAATTTTTTGAAAAAGGAGTTTTTTTGAAAATCTAAAAATCTATCTTTATCATATACTAAATTTGTATATGAAACAATTAAAGTTTCTAAAAAAAGTGTAAGCGTTTTACATTATTGATTCCATGACAGTTGCTCTAAAGGCATCATTGAACCTTTAGAGCAACTGTTCATTTTATGTTTTACGTTTGTCCTCTTCCTCTTCTACTAAGACACGCCGCAAAATTTTTCCAACCATTGTTTTTGGTAGCTCGTCACGAAATTCATAGCGTTTTGGGACTTTATACGCAGCAAGATGTTTCCGACAAAAGGCATCAAGCTCTTTTTCAGCTACCTCATGTCCTTCCTTAACGACGATAAACGCTTTGACCGTTTCACCGCGATAGGAATCTGGTACCCCAATGACAGCTGCTTCTTGAATACTTTCATGCTTATAAAGCACTTCCTCAACCTCACGTGGATAGATGTTATATCCACCAGCAATGATCATATCTTTTTTTCGATCAACAATATAAAAGAACCCATCTTTATCCATGTAACCCATATCGCCGGTTAACAACCAATCCCCACGGAACGTTTCTGCCGTTGCTTCTGGGCGTTGCCAATAGCCCTGCATGACTTGTGGGCCGCGAATCATGAGCTCACCAACTTCATTGGGTCCTGCCATTTCGCCAGTTTCAGGTGAAAGAATTGCCGCCTCCGTATCAGGCCATGGGATGCCAATGCTACCTTCTTTTCGTTTTCCCCAAATCGGTGTCGATATTGAAACTGGTGACGTTTCAGTCATACCAAATCCTTCGACGAGGTTACCACCTGTGATTCGTTCGAATGTCTCTTGAACTTCGCGAGGTAACGGAGCAGCACCACTTAAACAAGCTTCGATCGATGAAAGATCGTATTTTTTGACGTTCGGGTCATTAATCAGCGACACGTACATCGTTGGTGCACCTGGAAAAATCGTAACCCGATGCTTTTCAATTGCTTTTAAGACATCTTTGGCCTCGAATTTTGGTAAAATAATCATTTTCATTCGATTCATGATCGCGACATTCATTACAACTGTCATTCCATACACGTGAAAAAACGGTAAAGCAGCTAGGACCTTTCCTTCTCCTTTTCCAATTTTGTACATCCACTGAATACATTGTGTTGTATTCACTACTAAATTGTAATGGGTAAGCATGACACCTTTTGCTGGGCCAGTCGTTCCGCCTGTATATTGAAGCAAGGCTAAATCGTCTTTTGGGGACAGGTCGACTTTGATCTCTTCCTCCCCTCCTTTATCAATGACCTCAGTAAATGGGAGGGTTTTCTCATCAAATGAGATTTCAACTTTTAGTTTGGACTTCTTTTTTTGAATATACGGATAGATTACATTTTTAGGAAAGGGTAAATAATCTTTGATGCTCGTCACAATGACATAGTCAAGCTCTGTCTCTTTTCTTATTTTTGACACGCGGGGAAATAGTAAATCAAGGCATACGATTACTTTTGCACCGGAATCAACTAATTGATGTTTGATTTCTCTTTCAACATAGAGTGGATTCATTTGCACGACAATCGCACCTGCCATTAAAGCCCCATAATAGCTAATGACTGATTGTGGACAATTGGCCAGCATAATTGCAACGCGATCACCTTTTTGTACACCTAATGAACGCAATTGGTTCGCAAATTTTATCGACTCTGTATACAATTCTCGGTAAGTCATTTCCTTACCAAGAAAATGAAGCGCGACCATGTTCGGATGCTTCCTATTTGCTTCCTGCAAATAGGAATGAAGTGTCCGTTCCTCATAAGTGAGAGAGGATGGCACCTCAGATGGATAATGCCTTAACCACACTTTCTCCTCAAGCGATATTGTCATTACGTTAGCCTCCTTATGTGCTCCCTACCTTCATGATCGAAAAACTTTCTATTACCATTGTATTGGAAACGCTTACCATCATGAGTATTTTTTATATGGACACTAACACGGCATCTCCTCTCTAGTGAAAGAATCTCTTACTTCCATTTTAGACGGTGTGAGTAAGCCTCCTTGATAATCACCATTGCTGGTAAACCTCGTGAGGGTGTGGTCCCCCTTTTCAATCAAAAAATCGACTGAACTCAAATTTCAGCCGATTTTATAAAAAGAACCTATATTTATTTCTGTCTTTCATGATATTCACAAAGAACTTCACATCATACGATGAACAATAGATAGATCAAACCAGCAATCATAAAAACCCCGCAACAGACATATAAAACTTTCCAAAGTGTTTCCACCTTCCACTCTCCTCTTTTCTTTTGTCACTAGCGTGCAACGATACTCGCTCCAATCACATAAGATAGCCCGACAGCTAGGATGAAAGCGATAAATCCGACCGCTCGATTATCTCGAGCGATCTCTTCATCAACCTTAAATTTCGGGGTTAGAAATTCAAACATAAAATAACAAAATAACAATAAACCAAACCCATACATTCCCCAAACAAGCATCGATAATAGTGAATCATGATAACTAATCGAATAACGAAAGACATTGCTAATTCCAAAGATCTTCCCAGATGTTGCTAGTGCAACGGCGCAATTACCGTTCTTGATTTCTTCCCAATTATTATACCTTGTTACCGTCTCAAAGACCGCTAATGAAACAATAATCGCAAGCACAGCAACACTATAATAAGCTGCGGTCTGTACAAAAGGATTTTCAATTAATTGTTCAATCATCCGAAAGCGCCTTTCTTATTTTAATTCAACAACGGTATTGCCAAGTCCACCTTCATTCATACCGGCATCCCGGGCACGTTTGACGTGACGGTGATTTTTCAACAGTTGTTTGACTCCCTTACGTAACGCTCCCGTTCCTTTTCCATGAATAATAGAGACTTGATGATATCCAGCCAGAATCGCATCATCTAAGTACTTTTCTACCTTTAGCATAGCGTCTTCATATCGTTCTCCACGTAAATCTAACTCGGGTTTTACATGGTGATCATTTCCTCTCACCGTAGCTAATGGTTTCGTCTCCACTTGCTTTGGTCGGTCAATATACTGAAGGTCATCTTTCTTTACCTTCATTTTCATAATACCAATTTGAACTTGAAATTCGTCATCACTGATCTTCTCAAGAATGTGACCTTTTTGCCCAAAGCTCAGTACTTTTACTTCATCACCAGCCTGTAGCTTATGCTCTGTTTTTTTCGGTTTAGGCTTTTTCTTCTTTTTTGATTGCAGTGTCGGTGCAGCTTCATCCAGCCGCTTCTTAGCATCAATCAATTGATGTTCTTTAACCGTCTGTGTCTCTTTTTGCCATTCACGGAGCTCTTCAATGATAAAATTCGCTTCTTCCTTAGCATCCTCAACCGCTCGGGTCGCCTTTTCTTCCGCTTCTACTAATATCGACGCTTTTTCTTGTTCAAGTGAATCAAGGTTTGCTACTAAATCTTGACGTAGACGTTCAGCTTCTTCTCGAACCTTGCGCGCTTCTTCTACATCGGCTTCTGCTGCTTTACGACTATCCTCTAATGAAGCGATCATTCGTTCAATTTGGTTATTATCACTGTCAATTTGCGCTTTCGCTTTTTCAATCACGTCTTCTCGTAACCCAAGGCGACGAGATATCGCAAACGCATTGCTTCGTCCTGGAACGCCAATCAACAACCGATAGGTCGGTCGCAACGTTTCAACATCAAATTCAACACTTGCATTCATCGCACCTGGGCGGTTATATGCGTAACCTTTCAATTCACTATAATGCGTTGTCGCAACTAAACGAGCACCACGACTATAGACATCATCTAAAATTGCGATTGCCAGTGCCGCCCCCTCGGTCGGATCTGTGCCGGCACCAAGTTCATCAAATAAGACAAGGCTATCATGGTCGACTTCATTTAAAATATCAACAATGTTTGTCATATGCGATGAAAACGTACTTAAGCTTTGCTCGATCGATTGTTCATCCCCAATATCCGCAAATACCGATTTAAAGACAGCAACCTCCGAGCCTTCTTCTACCGGGACATGAAGACCAGATTGCGCCATTAACGTTAGTAAACCAACCGTTTTTAACGTGACTGTTTTACCACCGGTATTCGGACCAGTGATAATTAACGACGAATAATCTTTACCGAGTTCAACGTCAATCGGTACGACTTCATCTGAAGGAATGAGCGGATGGCGCGCTTGATAAAGGTTAAGATGACCATCACGATTTAGTCTAGGTTGCGTCGCTTTCATTTGCTTACTATATAGCGCCTTCGCAAAGATAAAATCAACTTCTGCAAGCTGTGCGACGTTGTGTAACAAAACATCAACATGCTCTGACACGTGCGCTGACAGCTCTGCTAAAATGCGCTCGACCTCTTGTTTTTCCATCGCTCTTGCTTCACGAAGTTGGTTATTCATCAATACGACCGCTTGCGGTTCGATAAATAGGGTTGCACCTGAAGCCGATTGGTCGTGAACCATACCACCAAACGCACCGCGGTATTCTTGTTTCACCGGGATCACGTAACGGTCGTTTCGAATCGTAATAATCGCATCCGAAAGCTTCTTCTGGTTACCTGAGGAACGAATAATATTTTCGAGCTTTGATCGAATCCCTGACTCATAACTTCGCATTTGGTGGCGAATCGTCCGCAGTGTTGGGCTTGCTGAATCAAGCACTTCACCATTGTCATCGACACATTGTTTAATGTCACGTTCAAGGTCAGTGAGCGGCTCAATCTCAGCAACAATCCCCTCAAGTAACGGCAATTCAACCTCATCTTCAAGCATCGTTTCAATAAACTTTTTAAATCTTCGTCCCCCATAAATCGTGCTCGCAATTTCCAATAGTTCATGAGCATTTAACAACCCACCAATTTGCGCGCGCTTCACGCTTGCGCGAATATCACGGATTCCGCCTAATGGCGCTTGCCCCTTCAATCGCAGTACTTTCGTTCCTTCATACGTACGGTTTTGCCAATCATCGACTTCTTCAATGTTTGTCGACGGTTGGAGTTCACCAATCTTCTGCCTTCCGAGAGTCGACGCCGCATGTTCGAGTAACTGCTCTTTCATTTTTTTATATTCTAATACACGTAACACTCTTTCTATCATGCTTTTCCCCTTTCTAGCTATCACTAACTACACGTTAGTGATGACGAGTTAAAAACTGTTCCAACTCATCAAGTGACCACGTATTAAGTACAGACTTTTTCTTTACCATTCCCTTTTTTGCTGTGCTCACTCCAATTTCCATGTGATCGAGCATTGAAATGTCATGTGCATCTGTATTAATCGCTAGTTTCACACCTTGATCTTCAGCCTTCCGTAACCATTTCGCTGCTAAGTCTAATCGGTTTGGATTCGCATTTAATTCTAAAGCTGTATCGGTTTTTGCAGCTAATTCAATTAATAGTTCGAGATCAACATCATATCCTTCACGTCGTCCAATTAAGCGTCCGGTTGGATGAGCAATTAAATCAACGTTTTGATTATTTAACGCCGTTGTCAAACGGTCCATAATTGTCTGACGATCCTGTGAAAACGCTGAATGAATCGAGGCAATCACAAAGTCCATTTCAGCCATCATCACATCATCATAATCAAGCGTCCCATCCGGTAAAATGTCCATTTCAACGCCAGCTAATATTTTAAAATCATCATAGTTTTCGTTAAGACGCTCGATTTCTGCTCGCTGCTTACGGAGCCGTTCTTCCGTTAACCCGTTAGCGACTTTTAAAAACTTCGAGTGATCGGTAATCGCGATAAATGAATACCCTTTTGCCCTAGCTGCTTCCGCCATTTCCTCAATCGAATACGCTCCATCACTCCATGTTGAGTGCATGTGCAAATCACCGTTAATATCATCAAGATGAATGAGCGGGACCTCATCAGCAAACTGTTCAACTTCTCCTTGATCCTCACGAGCTTCTGGTGGGATCTCATGAAGTCCAAAATGGTTAAAGAACTCAGCTTCACTAGCAAAGGTTTGCACCTCACCAGTTTCAACGACCTCGACACCATATTCACTAATTTTTTCGCCACGCTCTTTAGCGAGCTGACGCATTTTTACATTGTGATCTTTTGACCCTGTAAAATGATGAAGCGTTGTTGCATAAGCCTTGTCCTCAACAAGTCGAAAGTCAACTGAGATTGTATAGTCATACGCAAGCTCAACTGATACCTTCGTATCACCACTTGCAATAATTGAGGACATTTTATCTAATTGGACTAATCGCTCACGTACAGCTGAAGGATCATCCGTAGAAATAATAAAATCCAAATCCTTCACAGTCTCACGCATACGTCGCAAGCTCCCAGCGCGTGAAAATCGCTTGATTTCAGGAATTTGTTTAAGCTGCTCTTCGATCTCATCAGCGATCGGTAGTACAAAAGCTAGCGGAAGTCGATCCGGACGTTGCCCCACTTCAGCAATCGCTGCTACGATCTTTTCTTCAGTCTTTTTACCAAAACCACTAAGAGATTGCACTTTGTTTTCAAGACAGGCTTGATTCAAGCTGTCCATGTCTGTAACCCCAAGTTCTTGATAAAGTTTACCGATTTTCTTTCCGCCTAATCCTGGCAACTTTAATAGAGGCAGTAAGCCAGCAGGCAACTCTGCTTGTAATTCCTCAAGCACCGTTGATTTCCCCAGCTCCCGTAACTCTTCAATCACTTCAGCTGTCCCTTTACCGATCCCTTTCAGTTTGGACGGATCCTCAATTTCTGTTATTGGCCGTTCATCCGTTTCTAGTGCCTGTGCGGCTTTGCGGTAAGCAGATGTCTTAAACGGATTTTCCCCTTTAATTTCCATATATATAGCAATTTGTTCTAACGTTTTTATGATCTGTTTTTTATTCATCACGATCGTCCTTTCCAAATGTCACGTACAACCTACCTTAAGCCATCATAAAATGTAGCGAAATAGAAATCAACATAGAACCCCTCTTTAGCCGAAAACGAACAAATAATAGGAAACGCCTGTGACAAACAAAAAGCTTCTCCTACAACGAGAGAAGCTTTTGTTCCTAGAGGTGGCTACTAATCCACAAGTCCTTAATCCATGCAGATAAAAATGGTGTGTAATTTAGTATAAGCTGAGCAACAAATGATCCGTGCAGAAGCTCTTGAACGAAATCAATTGGTAATAATGCCGCAACATGAAGAACAATAAATAATAGTAAATACGTTTCAATTACGGCCAGAGCCCCGCCAAGCCAGCGGTTTATCATTCGTAGAATCGGTAATTGAGCTAACACGTCTACCATCGAGCCGATAATTTGCAATAAGATTCTCGTACCAAAAAATAAAATCGCAAAAGCAATACCTGAATAATAGACATTCTCAAAGTCAAAACTAGAAATGAACATCGAAATCGGGTCATCGCCTGTTAGCTGTGGATACGGAATCCAAAGGCGTATATACGAAGCTAACTCTTGATAATAGAGATAAGCAACAATCAGTGAGACGACAAAACCTAGCAAATGAACAAGTTGCAAAATCATGCCGCGTCTCATCCCGACAAAAAAGCTTGCTACTAAAATTAAAAAAAGAATAACACTAAACATCGTTTCTTTCTTCCTTGTCTTTCTCGAGTTGTTCGAGTTTCTCCTGTAGTTTTATATATTCATCAACAACATTAACAGCAGTTAAAACCGCGAGGCGCGTTGTATCTAAATAAGGATTAACACTTTTGATCTCCCTCATTTTCTCGTCTACTTGTTTAGCCACTTTTGTAACGTGACTTGGTGCCTCATAGCCAACAATTGTATATTGCTGTCCGTATATTGATACCGTAGTCCTTTGTTTCTCCTTCCCATCTGCCACCAAAAAGCCTCCTATTCGTCATAAGAATCCTATCTTATATCATAACACGAACATTCCCATATGGAAATATTTCAAAATTGGAACGACTCACCAATCCTAGCTTGATTTACAATCATACGATGGACACCCTCGAATTCACTCGAACACTTATTCATGGCTTTGGTTTACGTCATGAAGGGTTCTGTTATACTGTATAAACAGTACTGCACGAAATAAAGGAGTGAAAAAAGGATGGCAAATTCCGTCTTAAAGGTATCAACGGCAACGATCGCCAAAATGAAAGAACATTACAGTACATACGTGCAAACCAAATCTCCACAAGGGGCTGTTTTTACTGCGAAACCACCCGGGTGTACGATTACCGCCTATCATTCCGGAAAAGTCCTATTTCAAGGGAAGAATGGTGAAGTAGAAGCGAGTCAGTGGCAAGGAGAGACAAGCGCTTCGCAAGCAAACTCCACACAAAAAAAGCCAAAAAAAGCACACGGCTACGAGCCTCCACAACATATCGAATCGATGTCGATTATCGGTTCTGACGAAGTCGGCACTGGTGATTACTTCGGTCCAATTACTGTTGTTGCTGCGTTCGTAGGTCGCAATCAAATTGCATTGATGAAAGAGCTTGGTGTCAAAGATTCAAAACATCTCACCGACAAGCAAATTGTAGCGATTGCCAAAGACCTGATCAAAACCATACCATACAGCCTGCTTGTCCTCCGTAACGAGAAATATAATCAAATGCAGCAAAAAGGGATGTCGCAAGGCAAAATGAAAGCTATCTTACATAACCGCGCTCTCCTCAATGTCATTGATAAACTTGAAGGAACCTCTTATGATGGTATCTTAATTGATCAGTTTGTTGAGCCAACAACCTTCTTCTCACACCTCAAATCAGAAAAAAGAAAGCTGCAAGGCGAGATCTTTTTTAGTACGAAAGCAGAAGGAATCCACCTTTCCGTAGCAGCCGCTTCAATTATCGCTCGTTATGCGTTTTTAAAGGAATTTGAGGCCTTATCTGCAGAAGCTGGATTTGACATTCCAAAAGGAGCCGGACGCCATGTTGACGTCGCCGCAGCTCAATTAATGAAAGCAAAAGGAGCCGATCAACTAAACCATTTTGTGAAACTCCATTTTGCTAATACAATGAAAGCTAAGCAGCTAGCATCAGCCTCACATTAACAACTTCTGGCTAAGCAATTGGAACCATGATGCTCATATAAAACAATACGAAAGGGTGCTTGAGAGAAGGTAAAAACAACCGATTCTCAAGCACCCTTTTTTTTAACGATTCTTTAAAAACAACTGTTGCCACTCATCTTTTTTGTTCACCGTGATCCAACGGTCAACAGCTGTACCCGGTAGTTCTTGTAACTCGTCGTACTGATGTTGATGATTAAGTAGCCTACGAATTAAATGATCATACACCGCTTTGTAATGTTTCGTCGCCTCACCACAGCTCATTTTATTCTCCCCACACAGTGGGCAGGTATGCCGCAATAAACTTGCCGGTTCATGAGGGACAATTCGGTTAACGACCCACTTTTGATCATGCTGCAAGTACAATAGATCTGTCGTAAACAAAAACTCTTGATGTCCATCCATTTCAAACACGACATTCCACACAAACGAATCAACTTTTTCTATCGAACAGATATCAGTAACTTCAAACAAATGCTTCTCCCCTTTTTATTCAAGCATTTATCCTCGCAACGTTGCGCCTGCTTGTTTTTCTAATTGTGATAATACATTCGTATGAACCTTCGTCACTTCTTCATCCGTTAATGTCCGCTCAGGATCATAATATTTTAATGAGAAGGCAAGGGATTTCTTTCCTTCTTCCATGTGCTCCCCTTGATATAAATCAAATAAGTAGACATCCTTGAGAAGGTCTTGCCCAGCTGTCTCAATCACCGTTTTCACGTGATCTGCACTTACATCCTCATCAACAACTAACGCAATATCTCTTGTGATCGATGGATAGCGTGGAAGCTGTTGATAGAAAACAGCATCTACTTCAGCTTCTAATAATGTCTCAAGCTCAAGCTGGAACACATACGTTTCGTTTAGGTCTAATTCTTTTTGCAAGCTTGGGTGGACTTGTCCAATCACACCAACTTCTGATCCATTGTGTTCGACAATCGCTGTTCGTCCAGGGTGGAAACCAGGTTTTTGCCCTTGTGTAAACGTGATTTCACTTTCTAAGCCTAGCTTAGCAAATAAGCCTTCAAGTACCCCTTTGACAACGAAAAAGTCAACGAGCTTCTTCTCTTGTTGCCAAGGATGATTTTGCCACACACCAGTAAATGCACCAGCGACCATTTCTTTTTCGGTTGGTTGCTTGGTAACGACCTCTTCCTCACTTAAAAAGATTGAACCAACTTCATATACTGAAACATCATTGACGTTACGATTGCGATTATAGCTAATCACATCAAGTAAATGAGGGAGTAGACTCGTTCTCATCGTACTACGATCCTCACTCATTGGCATCGAAAGAGTGACAGGTGTTAGCCCTTCATTTTCACCTGCTAATCCCTTCGCCTGTTTTGGTGTTGTCAGTGAGTACGTAATCGCCTGCGAAAGACCAGCCGTTTCTAAATAACGACGAACGACACGGCGTTTTGCTTGGTAATCTGTTAGTGCTCCTGGTGTTGTTGCACCAATAGGTAGTGTCGTTGGAATATGATCATACCCGTATAAGCGAGCCACTTCTTCGATAATGTCTTCTTCAATTTCAATATCAGCTCGTCTAGTTGGTGCATAGACCGTGAATGTTTCTCCTTCAACAGTGAATTCAAATTGAAGTCGCTTGAAGATTTCGCTTACGTCATCACCTGACAATGATGTTCCAAGTAATTGATTAATACGAGTCAGTGTTACCGTTACTTTTTGTTCTGATAGCGTTAAGTAATCTGCTTCTACAATGCCAGACACGACCGTTCCACCAGCAAGTTCAGCCATTAGCTGTGCAGCACGATCTGCCGCTTTAGCCACACGATTAGGATCGACACCTTTTTCAAAGCGATGACTAGAGTCACTACGTAACCCTAAATCTTTTGATGCTTGGCGAACAGTCGGGCCTCTAAAATAAGCCGCTTCAATTAACACTGTTGTCGTATCATCTTCAACTTCTGACGTTGCTCCACCCATGACACCGGCAACGGCAGTAGGTTCATTCCCGTTTGTGATCACAAGGTGCTCACTTGATAGCTTTCTTGTTTCACCATCTAACGTGACGATCTCTTCACCCTCACGTGCGTGACGGACGACAACTTCTTTTGAACCAAAACGATCATAATCGAAAGCATGAAGGGGTTGTCCATATTCTAATAATACGTAGTTGGTAATATCAACGACATTACTGATTGGACGGATTCCTGATGCAATCAAGCGATTTTGCATCCATAGCGGTGATGGTCCAACCTTAAGATCCTTGACAATTCTTGCGCCATAATAAGGGTTATCCTCTTGCGCTTCAACCTTGACTGAAATATAGTCAGCCGCCTGCTCACTTGATTCTGAAAGCTCTACCGTAGGAAGCTTCACTTCACGCCCAAGAAGCGCTGCCACTTCATAAGCGACCCCTATCATGTTAAGGCAATCGGCACGATTTGGTGTTAAGTCCAACTCTAACACTTCATCATTTATGTTTAGATGCTCAAGCGCATCAGTTCCTGTTTCAACATCATTCGGGAATACAAAGATTCCGTCCGCAAATTCTTTGGCAACGAGCTTACTCTCAATGCCTAGCTCTTGTAAGGAGCAGATCATACCATGAGAAGCTTCCCCACGCAGCTTTGCTTTTTTGATTTTAAAATTGCCTGGAAGAACCGCACCGACTTTTGCGACAGCTACCTTCTGTCCTGCTGCAACATTTGGTGCCCCACACACAATTTGTGTATTTTCTTCTTCGCCGATATCAACCTGACAAAGGTTTAGCTTGTCTGCGTTCGGATGTTGTCCACATTCAACGACATGACCGATCACGACGTCCTTAATACCTTTATTAAGCGAATGAATAATATCAACTTCAACACCGCCACGTGTTAATTTTTCGGCAATATCAGCCGCTGTTAAATCACTAATATCAATATATTCTTGTAACCATCGATATGAAACTAGCATTTGTTTTGTTCCTCCTTACGCCCGTTTAAATTGTTGTAAAAAGCGGTAATCGTTTGTATAGAAATGACGAATATCGTCGATGCCATACTTTAACATTGCAAGTCGTTCAACACCCATTCCAAAGGCAAAACCACTATATTTATTTGGATCAAATCCACCCATTTCAAGTACACGTGGGTGTACCATGCCAGCTCCTAACACTTCAATCCAGCCCGATTGTTTACACACTCGACAGCCGTCTCCGCCACACATCACACATGAAATATCAACCTCAACTGATGGCTCTGTGAATGGGAAAAAGCTTGGGCGTAAACGAATTTTTTGATCTGGACCAAAGAACTTTTTCGCAAAAGTTTCAAGTACGCCCTTCAGATCACTCATGCGTACATTTTCGTCAATGTAAAGTCCTTCGATTTGCATAAACTGATGGGAATGTGTCGCGTCGTCATCATCACGACGGAACACTTTACCTGGACAAATAATTTTGACTGGACCTTTTCCTTCATACTTTTCCATCGTTCTTGCTTGCACAGGTGATGTATGAGTACGTAATAATAAGTCATTTGTAATATAGAATGAATCTTGCATATCACGAGCCGGGTGTTCCTTCGGCAAGTTTAGTGCCTCAAAGTTATAATAATCCGTTTCAACTTCAGGGCCTTCAGCAACGGAGAAGCCCATTCCCATAAAGACATCCTCAACATGTTCAACAACACCTGTTAACGGATGACGACTCCCTACTTGTACCGGACGTCCTGGTAATGTGACATCAATGCTTTCTGCTGCGAGCTGTTGCTCAACCGCTTCTTCTTCTAAACGCTGTTCCTTTTGTTCAAGTTTTTCCGTGATCGCAGCGCGAACATCATTTGCCATTTGTCCAACCTTTGGACGCTCTTCAGCTGATAATTTCCCCATGCCACGAAGAACTTCTGTGATTGGCCCCTTCTTCCCTAGATAAGCCACTCGAATTTCTTGTAATGCTTTTAAGTCACTTGCTTCTTCAACTTTTGCGATTGCTTCTGCTTGCAACGCCTCTAAACGCTCTTGCATGACTCTTTCCTCCTTTATGGAATCAGATTTTAACAAGTTTTAGTGATCGCTATCTCCTATTAGGGGGAACAACAAAAAAAGCCCTCATCCCAAAAAAGGGACGAAAGCTTCGCGGTACCACCCTAATTAACAGTAGCTCCTGCTACTGTTCACTTCATTACGATAACGGCTTCTGCCGGTTCAACCTTAATAAGAAACACAAATGATCCTTATCATCCGGTGACAGCTCCAGAGTGAATTCAACTGTGTTGCCATAGAAATGCTTTCAGTCCAGGACATTTCCTCCCTTCATGGCACTTGCAGCCTACTACTCTCCTTCAACACTCTTACTTATGTACAATTTCTATCTATTATAGATAAAAAAAATTAGACTTGCAACTCTACCCACGTAAATAATAAAGCAAAATCCCTGTAGCCACCGCAACATTTAGCGATTCATTTTTCCCATAAATAGGAATATAGAGGTTTTGATCGGTTTGTTCAAGCAACGATTTGCTCACACCTTCTCCTTCATTTCCAACAATAAGTGCAAACTGCTGTTGCGGTTCGATCGCTGTAAACGAACTTCCACCTTCAAGTGCCGTTCCAAAAACAGGAAGCCCTTGCTGCTTACAAACTTCGATCGCTTCGCTCAAGTCTTTCTTGATAACTGGAAGATGAAAAATTGAACCTTGCGTTGCACGAATGACCTTACTATTATAAACATCGACACTCCCACTTCCAACAATCACTCCAGACATTCCAGCACTATCAGCCGTTCGAATCATCGTCCCAAGGTTACCCGGGTCTTGGATCGCATCAACGAAGAGATATCGCCCTTCTGCAAGAATGTCTAGACCTGTCTGTTCGATTTTACAAATAGCAGCAATTCCTTGCGGGGTTTCGGTTTCACTAATTTCTTTCATCACCCGTTCGGTTACAATCGTCACCGAAACATTGTCAACGACCCACCCTGTTGGGATTGAAAACTGTTCATCGACAATCAGTTCTTCAATGTCAGCTTCTGCTTGCAATGCTGCTTCGATGAGATGTGTCCCCTCAATTAAGACGCTCCCCTGTTGCTCACGTCCTTTTTTTGTATGAAGCTTCTTCCATTGTTTTACTCTTTGGTTTTTATGTGATTCAATGCGGTTCATGATTCTTCTATCACCTTTTCTACTCGTTATTTCACGTTTGATAAACGTTGACGGTCAACTTGTTTTCTTTAAAATTATAACCCACAAATTGGTACATAATCCAAAACAAATAATGAAATACTATTTGTAAAGCAATCAATTGATAGCTTATTACACATTTTAGCATACAGGAGGTGTGACACGTGAGTTTTAACTTACGACAAGCAATCTTATCTAATGTTGCAGGAAGTGATGAAAAACAAGTTGAAGCAACGATTCAGGATGCGATGCAAAGTGGCGAAGAAAAAATGCTTCCAGGTCTTGGTGTACTTTTTGAAGTGTATTGGCAACATGCAGATGAATCTGCTAAAAACGAAATGATCTCACAAATTGCCGATGGGCTTCGTCAATAAAATGACACTGTAGAGTTCATTGTTTCCATTTCGAAGCAGTCAAAAAAGCCGGTCGTAAAATTAAACCGGCTTTTTTGACATGCTATCATGAAAATGTAATTTCTTTCACTGTTTCAGCATCTAACTTCTTAATGACTTCAACAATCAGTTTTACTGCATTTTCAAAGTCATCACGATGGAGAATCGCTGCATGAGTATGGATATAACGAGTCGCAATCGTAATCGATAATGCTGGTACACCATTTGCCGTTAAATGAATCGATCCCGAATCCGTACCCCCACCAGGAACGGCATCGAACTGATATGGAATCTTTTTCTCATCAGCAGTATCTGTGACTAGGTCACGAAGCCCTTTATGAGAAACCATTGATGCGTCATAGACGATAATCTGTGGGCCATCACCCATTTTCGCTAATGCATCCTTTGTCGTTACACCCGGTGTATCACCAGCAATGCCAACATCAACAGCAAAACCGATATCAGGCTGGATCTGATTTGTCGCTGTTTTTGCCCCACGTAAGCCGACTTCTTCTTGAACCGTACCAACACCATACACAGTATTCGGATGATCCTCATTTTGAAGCTGACGTAACACCTCAATAGCAATCGCACAACCAATACGGTTATCCCATGCCTTTGCCATTAAATATTTTTCGTTTTTCATGACTGTAAAGTCACAAACAGGCACAATGGCATCTCCCGGACGAATACCAAACTCTTGGGCTTCCTCTTTACTGGATGCACCAATATCAATGAACATGTCTTTCTTATCCATCGATTTCTTGCGTGCTTCTGGTGGTAGAATGTGTGGTGGTTTTGATCCGATCACTCCGGGTACATTGCCTGTTCGTGTCATAATCGTTACTCGTTGCGCGAGCATTACTTGCTCCCACCAGCCACCAACCGTTTGAAACTTAATGAACCCTTTGTCATCAATGTGGGTAACCATAAATCCGATTTCATCAAGGTGACCTGCGACCATGATTTTCGGACCACTTGCCGTCCCTTGCTTTTTCGCAATTAAGCTACCAAGATTATCGGTTGACACCTCATCTGCTAATGGTTCAATGTGCTTTTTCATCACTTCACGAGGTTCGCGCTCATTACCTGGAATCCCATTTGCATCGGTCAATTCTTTTAACATTTGTAACGTCTCATCTAGGTTCGCCATATGTAAAACCTCCTTTAGCTTCTGTATGATCATTTCTCATCCATTATAACGATAACTAAAAAATAGCACAATTTTTCCAACAGGCCCCGACAAGACTAGTCAACAAAAAACAAACTTAGCGCTGGAATAAATGAAATAATTAAAATGTTGATAATCATGACGATAATAAAAGGAATAATGGCACGTAACAAACTTTCAAACCTTGTCCCAGCTATATTTGAGGCAACGAATAAATTGATACCAACCGGTGGTGTAATAAATCCAACGGCTAAATTCACGATCATAATAATACCAAAATGAACCATATCGATCCCTAACGCTTGAGCAACTGGAGCTAGAATTGGTGTTAAAATGATAATCGCTGCCGCGGTTTCGAGAAAAATTCCAATAATAAGTAAAATCAAATTAATAATTAAAAGAGCAATGATCCAATTGTCGGTAATCCCTAGCATCAGTTCCGTAATTTGTGCTGGAATTCTTTCTCGAGTTAAGTAATAGCCAAAAATGGAGGCCCCAGCGATAATAAACATAATCACAGATGTCGTAATAATCGATGATGTGAAGATCTCCATTAAGTCCTTCCATTTGATTTCACGGTAGATGAGAATACCTACAATAAGACCGTAAACAACTGCAACTAGTGCAGCTTCTGTCGGTGTAAACACCCCTCCATAAATACCACCGAGAATAATGACTGGCATCAGTAGGGCAAGAAATGCATCTTTTAACGCTTTAAGAAAATCAATAAATCCGTAAGCTTCTCCGCCCCCGTAGCCCTTAAATAGCGAGATCACATAGACCAGAATAATTAATGAAACAACAACGAACACCCCAGGAATAATTCCTGCAATAAACAAATCACTAATGGATACACCAGCAGCTACACCAAACAAGACTAACGGTACACTCGGTGGAATCATAATCCCTACCGTACCACCTGTGGCTTGAATGGCCGTCGCAAAGTTTTTATCATAGCCTTTTTTCACCATCGCAGGAATAAGAATCGAACCAACGGCGGCCGTTGTTGCTGCTGCTGATCCTGATATCGCTGCAAAAAAAGCACAGGCAACAATCGAGACAATCGCGAGTCCACCACGAACACGACTGAAGATGACATTAGCTAAATGGATTAAACGTTTTGAGATCCCCCCTGTTTCCATTAATTTCCCTGCTAAAATAAAGAAAGGAATCGCAAGTAAGGGAAACGAATCGACCGAATTAAACATTCGTTGCATAATCGCAACAAGTGGAACCGAATCTTGAATGATAAAGATCAGTGAAGCAGACATTCCGAGCGCAATCGCAATGGGTACATTAATTAAAAATAAGACAAATAATAAAACGAACAATAGAACACTCATTATGCCTCCTCCCCTCTCCTTAGATCCTCAAATACTCCAGCAACTAAATTAATGGTTAAGACGATACCACTAATTGGTATCACCAAATAAATGGCCCCCATTGGGATTCTAAGTACCGGTGACAATTGATTCATCGAACGTTCTGACAGATGGAACCCTTGTTGAATCATGAGCCAGAAGAACCCTATGCATACAATAGCAGCGATCACCGTTAACAACCTCCGTAACAATAGTGGTGATTTTTCGACTAAGATTGACATCCCGATATGAGACTTTAATGACATCGCATAGGCTGCCCCTAAAAATGTAATCCAAATTAAACAATAACGTGCTAGCTCTTCGGTCCAGGCGAGCGGTTGATTTAAGACAAACCGAAATAACACTTGGCAAAAAACAGCAACGATCAATACAGTTAAAATGACAATGAGAAAATATTTGATGATTTGATTCATTGTCGCAATGATTTTCCCCATATGCTTCACCCTCTTGTTCAACCCTGCTATCATCTACCGAGCAGGAGTGTTTCTTTCTATTGGTGTTTTTGTTTAGAAAAAAACGGGAAGAAGTCTCGAGTTTACCTGCCTATTTTTCCAGCAGTCTCAGAAGTCTCCTCCCGTTTTTTATAAAATGACATTATTGAGCTTCTAAAATCTCATTTAATAATTCTTGGTATTCGAAGCTGTCATAGACTGAGCTAATCCCTTCACGAAAAGGCTCTACATCTACATCTTCAAGGATTTGCATCCCTTGTTCACGTAGCGTATCTAGTGACTCTTGCTCCATTTCAATAATAAGATCACGTTGATAGGCGCCAATGTTTTGTCCTTCTTCAACAACGATATCACGCAAGTCTTCTGGTAATTGATCATACGTTTCCTGACTCATCATATAGATCGCAACAGAATACACATGGTTCGTCAGTGTCATATACTCTTGGTTTGAATCATATAGGTTAAATTGATCAGCAACGATCGCGGGATTCTCTTGCCCATCAACAACCCCTTGTTGCAAAGCAGTTAATGCTTCTGTCCACGCCATCGGTGATGGTCGTGCGCCAAGCTCTTCAAATGCGGCTAAATGAATATCATTTTCTTGCGTACGAATACTTAATCCATCAAGGTCTGCTGGCTCTTCAATCGGATGTAAGCTATTTGTAATATGGCGGAACCCATTCTCAGCCCATGATAACGGTACAATTCCTTCTGCTTCTAAGCTCGAGAACAGTCGATCACCGATTTCACCTTCTAATACAGCGACAGCGGAATCTCGATCATTAAATAAAAATGGTAAATCTAGAACCCCTAGTTCTGGTACAAAGTTTGTTACAGGTGCTGTTGATGAAACAACGAGATCAACCGTTCCAAATGTTAACCCTTCTGTCAACTCACGCTCTGCCCCAATTTGACTATTTGGGAATGTTTCGATAATCACTCGTCCATCCGTACGTTCCTCAACGTTTTCAGCCATTTGTAAAAACGCTAATTCATAAGGATGATCATCTGGTAATGAATGTCCTGCTTGTAAAACATACACCTCTTCTTCACCTGCTGAGTCCGCTGTTCCTGACTCGTCGCTGCTCGTTTCTGAGCCACCACAAGCAGTAAGAACCATACTCACGATGACCGCAAGCACTAGTAAATAAAATTGACTTCCCTTCATTTCCTAACTCCCTTTCTTTTCTATATGTTTTTTAACTTTACAAAGAATTCTTTGTAAAAATTTTACCTGGATTTAATATTCCTTTTGGATCAAGTGCTTGTTTAATTGTCTGCATCACGTCATAGGCTTCTTGGTGTTCTCTTCGTTGATAGATGGCTTTCCCAACGCCTACCCCATGCTCCCCAGTACATGTACCGCTTCGGTCTAGGGCGTCATCAACAATCTCGGCATTGAGTTGCTTCGCTTTTTTTACATCCTCTGGTTCATCGACATCAACCATTAGTAACACGTGAAAATTCCCGTCACCGACATGACCAACAATAGCTCCATCTAAGCCAATGTTCTCAATCGCCTCTCTGGCATGAATGATCGCTTCTGATAACTCGGATAATGGCAGACTAACATCAGTCACCATCAATTTCTTTCCGGGGAAACCATGAATAAATGCATAGGCTAGATTATGCCTTGCCTCCCACAGCTGATGTCTAGCCTTGGAATCTAGCTCAAAGGCAATATCCTCACAGCCTAAATCCAATACAATATCTTTTGTAAATTCAACATCCTGCTTTAAACCACTTTCATTTCCATGAAACTCTAAAAACAGTGTTGGCTGTTCCGCGTAGGCCGTTTGGCTATGTTGATTAACTTGTTTAATCGAACGAGCATCGACCAACTCAACTCTAGCAATTGGAATACCTGCAGATAGAATCCCTACAACCGCATCAACCGCTGCATGTATCGTAGGAAATGATGCGCGTGCCGCCATGATTTTTTCAGGAATCCCATATACCTGTAAGGTTAATTCCGTAATCACACCGAGCGTTCCCTCAGAACCTACCATTAATCCATTTAGGTGATAACCAGAGGATGACTTTGCCGATAATCCCCCTGTATGGATCAAGGTCCCACTCGCTGTCACCACTTCTAAGTCCCGAACTTGATCACGCATAATCCCATATTTAACCGAAGTTGTGCCACTTGCATTCGTTGCGGCCATCCCACCGAGCGTAGCATCAGCACCTGGATCTACAGAGAAAAACAATCCATATTTTTTTAGCTCTTTATTTAGCTGAGACCTCGTTACCCCCGGCTGGACTTTGACGAGAAAGTCACCTTCCTTGACCTCAATGATCTTATCCATCATAGACATATCTAGTGAGATTCCACCTTCGTATGGAATCACATGACCTTCTAGGCTTGTCCCTAAACCAAATGGAACAATTGGTATGTTGTTCTCATTTGCATAAGCAACCACTTGACGAACTTCATCACTATTGATTGGAAAGACGACAACATCAGGGAGACTAGGTGTATGGTATGATTCATCTCGACTATGTTGTTGGAGCATGGTTTCATTTGTACTCACCCGCTCCTTTGGAATGATTTGCTGCAACTGTTCTTGTAAATTCACGGCTTACTCCCCCTTGTCTAATTTCGCCAAATAGCGACAATTGGCATTTGTCGATTCTACAGTCTTTTCTCTCACACAAAAATGAAAGGCAATTTTGTATATTTTAATACTTTTTCGATAATTTAGTCAAATAAAAAAAGAGAGCTTTGCCCTCATTTTTGTTAATAGCCTTGATCTTGTCTTTCGTGGTTGACTATATTTTTCTTTACATACGCCTGCTCAACTTCACTAGTTGCAAAGCCTAACAACGAACCAAGGACAGTATATTCACGGAATAACTGTTCATAGTTCTCTTTTGATAATGACTTTTTAAAGGTCGTAATTCCATCAAAAACAACTCCAAATTGATAAACAAGATCATCTGTTTCTGGCTTTGCATCAGTGATCGTAATCGTACGGTAATCACATGCTAACCCTAAAGATAATAAGAAGTGTATTCCATCGACATACTCTTCTAGAATAATTGTTCGTTCTGCACTCGGTTTTTTACTCCAGTACTTAAAACATCTAGTTTCATTAGCTAGCTCTGCTAATTCGACTTGCAATGCCACTATTTTTTCAGCAAGTAAATTACGTCCATTGAGGTTATGATCATGAACAATTCGATCGTCTAACTGTTGTTGCATTGTAAATAGTTTTTCTAAATTCAACGTTGTTCCACTCCTTATCGCTACCATTTAAACAATTATCCCATTATTATAACAAAATGAAACTTTTTCGTGTGATTTTCGTATACAATAGAAACAGATACTACATATACCATTTCTACTTTTTAGAGGGGGCTTCATACGATGGTGATTTTATTTCGAATACTCCTTTTAATTGCGATCATTGTTCTTGTTTATAGTGCAATTAAATACTTAGTAAACCCAAAACGAAAACTTGAATTAGCCCATGAGAAAAAGCAGTTTTTCTTTCATGATGATAAAAAGAACGTCCGCAAAAACTTTTTAATCACCTATAAAGGTGTCTTATTTGAAGGGGAAAAGTACCTTGGAACCACCGAAAATGCATTTGAAGTGGTCTCCATTTACGTCTGGGCTAAACACCCTGACAAGCTACAAGGACTTGACCGTCAAGACTTCTATTTTATCGAAAAAGAAATTTTCATCCAATACCCAAACGCAACGATTGAATGGAAAAGTCCAATTAAAGAATTTTTAAAACATGAATAACAGTAGTAACCCTAAAACAGTCTCCACTACACCGATGTAATGGAGACTGTTTTAGGGTTTATATGTAGTTTAAAGACATCATATCTAGCACAGGCCTCCAAACGGTGCTAACCGTTTGCGGCGACGTTAGTCGACGTAGTGGATATCAAGTTGAATGCGGTGTAAGCCTGTTTT
>NZ_JAHPIV010000001.1:178615-279381 GCF_019039105.1 Desertibacillus haloalkaliphilus
ACCCCAAACGGTGCTAACCGTTTGCGGCGACGTTAGTCGACGTAGTGGATATCAAGTTGAATGCGGTGTAAGCCTGTTTTCGGCTTACACAAGCAGGCAACATGATCTCCACGGATAGGGTCGAGCGAAGCACCAATAAAAAAGCTCGTTAAGCACCAAACGCCTAACAAGCTTTCTCACCCATCACGTCGAACGAATCGAGAAAAATTCATTCCATTTATAAATGGTATCTTTTCGACCAACAATATAAAACAGAGTTAGCAAAATAGCTAATAACATCAACCCGACACTTAAAGGCATTTCACTAATGATATGTCCAAATGCGGTATATAGGAACGCTGGTGGAATACTTGCTAAAAACGAAAGCCTCGTATATTCCTTAACATTATCGGTAATCTCGATCAAATAAAGAGAAACCAAATGAAAATGAATAAACGGCATTGTTCGTAAAATCATTAGTTGTGCAATATTCAGTGACTCACGCTCACCTAGCCATTTTTGTTGCATCGCTGATAATTTGTTCAGCCAAGTAGGAAACGCATGTACGAAGCTATAGAAAACGACACTCATGACAGTTAAACCAATTAGTGAATAAATCGTTCCTGGAATGACACCGAACAAATAACCACCAAGTAAACATATAAAGACAACAGGAATAAATAAAAACTGTCGAAAGACGTGCAGTAGGATAAAAAAGATTGGAGCCATCCAGCCACTGCCTTCAATAAATAACAAAATACTATCAAAAGAGTGTTCCACCTTGATCCCTCCTTTGTCTATATTATGAGATACTGTAATATCCTATGTCACTATAAAAAACAGAATCAAAGCGATCTGAAGGATGATGATAGTTGGAATGCCGATGGTAAACGTTACATGTTTCGTTTTATGTCGATACCGCTTCATCCCAATATAGATCCCCATCGCTCCACCGAACAGTGCTAGGAAGAATAAGCGCTTTTCAGGCACACGCCATTGGCTTTTTTTCGCTTGATGTTTATCAACTTTCATTGTGACAACGGCGATCATGTTGATGATCATAGCATAGACGAATAGGATCATTGTTACCATAGGTGTAGTACCAAATAGGTTGGATCAATGACGCCCAGCGCTAAACATTTTTCAATATACATGTATACTCTCTCACCCTTTTAAAAAGAAAAAGGCTGTCCGTCAAGTAACAAACACCCGATACAAAACATGTAGAACTTTATTTCAAAAGTTGTACTGTATCTTGTACCTCGGTGGTGTCACTTATGGGACAGCCTCCTATTTTTCTAGCTTCAGCTCTTATGAATTAAGACTTGCTTTAGCTTTTGATGCTAGTTCAGCAAATGCCTTTTCATCATTGATAGCAAGGTCTGCTAGGATTTTACGGTTTACATCAATACCAGCAACTTTTAATCCGTGCATCATACGGCTGTATGAAAGACCATTCATACGAGCAGCTGCATTGATACGAGTAATCCATAGCTTACGGAAGTCGCGTTTCTTTTGGCGACGATCACGGTAAGCATATAGTAATGATTTCATTACCTGACCTTGTGCTGTTTTAAATAATCTATGTTTCGAACCATGATACCCTTTTGCTAACTTTAATACTTTCTTACGACGACGACGAGCGACATAACCGCCTTTAACTCTTGGCATCGTGTTTCCCTCCTTAATACTTTAACAACTTGTATGTTAAAATTTCCAATTAATTATTATTTTTTGTACGTTAACATCTGACGAATACGTTTGAAATCTCCGCTGTGAACCATCGCAGCTTTACGTAGTTTACGCTTTTGCTTTGTTGATTTGTTAGCGAATAAGTGACTAGTGAAACCATGTGAACGTTTCAGTTTCCCACTTCCAGTTTTCTTAAAACGCTTTGCAGCGCCTTTATGTGTCTTCATTTTAGGCATTTCTAGTTCCTCCTTTAAAAATCTTCTAGTCGGGCCAACCTTATTTCTCGTTCTTCGGTGCTAAGATTAAGAACATGCTGCGGCCTTCCATTTTGGGTTTTGCTTCAATTGAGGCAATGTCTTCACATTCTTTAGCTAAACGTTCTAACACGCTTTTACCAATTTCTGAATGAGTGATCGCACGTCCGCGGAATCGAATTGCAGCCTTTACTTTATCCCCTTTTGAGAGGAACTTTCTTGCATTACGAAGCTTTGTATTGAAATCATGGTCCTCAATGTTTGGACTTAAACGTACTTCCTTCACATTAATGACCTTTTGCTTTTTACGAGCTTCTTTTTCTTTCTTTTGTTGTTCAAATCTAAACTTACCATAGTCCATAATGCGGCATACAGGTGGTTTAGCATTCGGTGCAACCATTACTAAATCTAGATTGGCGTTTTGCGCCATACTTAAAGCCTCTTGTTTCGACTTCACACCAATTTGATCACCATTCGCACCAATTAGACGTACTTCGCGGGCACGGATACCCTCGTTGACCATCATGTCTTTACTAATAATTAGCCACCTCCAAGGTTTTTAACGGATCAAAGCATTTGAAAAGCACGAGCGCCTCAGTCAGCCCCGACTAAATTGTTTTACATTTACGCAACCTATCGATGTTGAAGCAAATAAAAAAAGTGTCGGCACATACTTCGCCCACACTCTATTTTTCGATCATCTTACATCGTAAACCTGTCAACAACATGTTATGCGTCAAGCAGGTGAGAAGCGGGCGCTTCTGCTTGCTTTGTGTCCAATATTAAATTACTTAATCACTTTACCATAGCTATTTTACCCTGTCAAACGTTTTTTTAGTCTGAATCATTTACCTTTCTAATCAAACGCTTCGCCTCATCAGCTGCAACCGGCTTACTAAACAAATACCCTTGCATTTCATCACAGCCTTCACCCGTCAAAAAATCAAGCGCTTCGTTTGTTTCGACGCCTTCAGCAATCACTTTTAGACGCAAGTTTTTGGCCAAATTAATGATCGTCGTGACAATCGCACGGTCATCAAAATCAGTCGTCAAATCACGAACAAACGATTGATCAATTTTTAACGTTGAGATTGGGAATTTTTTCAGGTAAGCAAGTGACGAGTAACCTGTACCAAAATCGTCAATGGAAATTCGAATCCCTAGCTGATTTAACCTTTTTAAGATCGTTGTTGTTTCCGTCGAATACTCCATCAAACTATTTTCAGTAATCTCTAGTTCTAATGACTTTCCCTCGACACCTGTTTCAGCTAAAATCGCCTCAACCATCTCAACAAAGTCACGACGTTGAAAATGTGTCGTTGCAATATTTACACTAACACGAAGGTCTGTGATCCCCGCATCTTCCCAGCACTTCACCTGCTCGCATGCATGTTTAAGCACCCATTCTCCTAACGGGACAACAAGGCCTGTATCTTCAGCAACAGGGATGAACTCTCCTGGGGAAATAAATCCTTTCGTTGGGTGCTGCCAACGAATGAGCGCTTCTACTCCACATATTTTCTGATTGCGTAAATCAAGCTGCGGTTGATAATAAAGAATGAACTCATCATTTCGTAACGCCTTTCGCAGATCCATCTCGATTTGCAACTTTTTCAGCAAATTACGGTTCATCACAGATGTATACACTTGATACGTATTACGTCCACGTTCTTTAGCTGAAAACATCGCCGTATCTGCATTTTTTAATACTTCCTCTGGGTTTTGCCCATTTGTAGGAAATGAACTCACACCAACACTTGCGTTAAGAAAATATTCGATATCATTAACTTGAAATGGGCGTTTAAACACCGAAAATATCTCATCAATCATGGCTGAAAGCTTGCTTTGAGTATAACCCTCCACTACGAAGACAAATTCATCTCCACCTAAATGAAATAGCGAGAAATCAGGACTATAGCGCTCTAACCCCACGATTTTTAAACGTTCGCTAACCCTTAAAAGAATTTCATCACCAACAGAATGACCTGAAGAATCGTTGATGTATTTAAAATGATCAAGATCGATCATCACAACAGTAAACGGCTCTTGACTGGCTTTAGCATCACTCATCCGATCCGTTAACTGGCAGAGCAACTGGCTTCGATTGGGCAAGTCTGTTAACGGATGATGGTACGCCATATGCTCAACAGTCGACTCGTACCTCTTTACTTCCGTGATGTCATTGATGGTCCCAACCACCTCTGTAACATCTTCACCAGCAAACATCGGGGATAACGTCACATGAAAGTATTGGTCACCACTTGGGTATTCAAACGTGACCACCTCACCTAATAGAGCCTCATGAAGGTACTCTTTAAAAACTGTAACGACATCCGCCGGAAAGATCTCAGAAAGTTCCTTACCGTACACATTATTGGTTTTCAAACCAAATTTATTTGCGAGCTTTCCTTCGAAAAAGGTTAATGTAAATGGTTGATCTGCTTTTTTACGTACTTTAAAAACAGAATTACCAATATTCTTAATAACCTCCTCATAATCATTTCGTACGGATTGTCTAAGCCTTTCTTCTAGAGCCTTTCCCTTGGTAATATCAGATTGGATCGCTATATAATTGTAATCGTTCGTTGTCTGATCAAGATATGGGATAATTTTAGTTTTCACCCAATAATAACTTCCATCCTTTGCCTGGTTTTTCATTTCGCCTTCCCAGGCGTGGCCGCTTGAAATCGTCTGCCACATGTTTTGGTAGAATGCATCTGAATGGTAGCCAGATTTTAAAATTCGATGATTTTTCCCAAATAGCTCTTCTCTTTTATATTTTGAAATGGCACAAAACGTGTCATTTGCACTAATGATTGTTCCATTATGGTCCGTAATCGTGATAATCGTTGAATCATCAAGAGCATTGATGATATCTTTTAGTTCATTGAATGTGTGAAAGATAGATGAATCTGTAACATTTTCACTGAGCTGATTATGTAGTGTTGCAAAAATTTCTTTTAATCCTTTATCACTTACCTTAGGTCGATGCATCATCTACCCCCTTAACTCATTAACAAGAGGACATTCATCCTACTTTATCTAGCATACGAATGATCACTCACTCGTTTTATTTTACATCTTATCGCTTTTTTCTAGTACAAGCAACAACATTTGTAACATGCTACCTTTCATCATTGAGTTGAGAAGGATGCCCATTTAAGGAAACAAAAAAACTGCAAGCGTCATGCGAGACTGCTGAAAAAGTAACAGGCAGGTCAATTCAGGAAGAGTAATGGCTTCGCACATTACATAAAGGGCACTGAAAAAGTGAATTCCACACTTTTTCAGTGCCCTCCGTCATGCTTACGTTTTTTCGCAATTATTTTGAACGGTTAGCAATATCTGTTGTAATCGAGTCAATAAATGCATCTAATGTCATTGATTCAGATTTTTGCTCACCGTATTTTCGAACATTAACAGCTTGTCCTTCAATTTCTTTATCACCTAGGACGAGCATGTAAGGAACCTTTTGCATTTGTGCTTCACGGATTTTATAGCCGATTTTTTCATCACGCGTATCAACCTCAACACGAACACCAGCTTTTTGTAGCTGCTCTTGTACTTGTTTTGCATAATCAAGGTGAACATCAGCTGAAACAGGGATCACTTCCACTTGTACAGGTGCAAGCCACGTTGGGAAGGCCCCTTTGTACTCTTCAATTAAGAAGGCAACAAAACGCTCCATTGTTGAAACAACGCCGCGGTGAATGACGACTGGGCGATGCTCTTTGCCATCCTCACCGATGTACGTCATATCAAAACGGTTCGGCAGGTGGAAGTCTAGCTGTACGGTTGATAATGTTTCATCTTTTCCAAGTGCAGTACGAACTTGAACGTCAAGCTTCGGTCCATAGAACGCCGCCTCTCCTTCAGCCTCAACATAATCAAGACCCATGTCATCCATCGCTTCTTTTAACATATCTTGTGCCTTGTTCCACATTTCATCGTTATCAACATACTTTTCCTTATCTTCAGGATCGCGGTATGATAAACGGAAGTAATACTCATCTAAACCGAAGTCTTTGTATACTTCTTGAATGAGTTTCACGACTGAAATAAATTCTTCTTTGATTTGATCAGGGCGACAGAAGATGTGAGCATCATTTAACGTCATTGAACGTACACGTTGCAACCCTGCAAGAGCGCCTGACATTTCATAACGATGCATCGTACCAAGCTCTGCGACACGAAGTGGTAAGTTACGGTAACTACGGAGCTCGTTATTATAGATCATCATATGATGCGGACAGTTCATTGGACGAAGCACTAGCTCTTCATTATCAATTTGCATCGGTGGGTACATATTTTCTTGGTAATGATCCCAGTGACCCGATGTTTTATAAAGGTCGACATTCGCTAAGTGTGGTGTATACACATGCTCATAACCAAGGCGTTCCTCTAGATCAACAATATAGCGCTCGATCGTACGACGAACCGTTGACCCTTTTGGAAGCCACACCGGTAAACCTTGTCCAACTTGCTGTGAAATCATAAATAATCCAAGCTCTTTCCCTAGCTTACGATGATCCCTTTCTTTCGCCTCTTCTAACAAACGTAGGTACTCATCAAGCTCCCCTTGCTTCGGAAAAGCCGTTCCATATATACGTTGTAACATTTGATTGTCACTGTTTCCACGCCAGTACGCACCAGCAATGCTTAACAGCTTAATCGCTTTGATTTTACCTGTTGACGGTAAATGCGGCCCACGACAAAGATCGAAAAATTCACCCTGGTCATAAATGGTGATAAGTTCACCCTCAGGAAGCTCCTTGATCAATTCAATTTTTAAGTGATCTCCAATTTCCTCATAGATGCTTAACGCTTCTTCACGTGTGACGACACGACGCTTAATTTCAAGGTTCTCGCTAATAATTTTCTTCATTTCTTTTTCAATTTTAGGCAAGTCCTCAGGCGTAAGTGTGTGCTCCATATCAATATCATAATAGAAGCCATTTTCAATGACTGGTCCAATCCCGAGTTTTACATTTGGAAATAAACGTTTAATCGCTTGAGCCATCAGGTGAGCTGTACTATGTCTAAACACCTCTAAGCCCTCGTCAGAATCAAGTGTAACAATCTCAATGCTTGCATTTTCTTCAATGCTACGCTTAAGATCAACAACGTTGCCGTTCACTTTTCCGGCTACGGCTTTTTTCTTTAACCCTGGGCTAATTGAAGCGGCAATATCTTCTGTTGTTACTCCTTTTTCAAACTCCTTTACCGCCCCGTCTGGAAATGTAATTTTGACTGCTTCTGCCATGCTGCTTCCACTCCTTCTTATTAATTCAACTGTTCTTGATGTGCTCATTATTAAGTAAATGGACATTAAAAAACACCCATCCCTACAAAAAAGGGACGAGTGTTGATCTCGTGGTTCCACCCTTGTTCCCGTAGTTGATCAGTACGACCTCCTACGGCTCATGGATCAGAATAACGGTCTGTAGCCGTCAGCAGATACTAATGGTTCCCTGCTGAAGTTCTGAGGTGGTAAGTCAATATTCGTGTTAGGAAGCTCACAGCCTTAGACTCCCCTCTCTGAAAACCGTAACATTCACTCTTGTCCTCTTCAATACTTCTTATCATCTTAAATTCATTTACTATGTAGTATTATATGAATTTAAGATAATAAAATCAAGCGCACAATGAACTTTTTCCTAATTCATTGCAAAAGCGTATCTTGATGCTCACCATACGTAAACTCACGAAGGTGATGAAGAGATACTCTTTCTTGAAACACGGTTTGAATCGTCTGAATCACGCCATCATCAACCGTATTTGAATACAAGAAAATTTTCTTTGGTGACATACTCACAAGTGGGCTAATCACCATCTCTTCAATCGGCACCCCATCCTCAAAGCGCAGCTCCTCATCAAGATATTCACTAATTTCAGAAGGCGTCAGCTTTCTAAACTGCTGATCATAAAAGCTAAACGATTCCTTATGAACGAGGTGAATCACATCGACTTTGGCAGGCTTCACTTTAATAAAAAAGCGAAAACTCTCAACCATATTTTGATACTCTTGTTCGAGCATATATTCATCAATAGCAATTTCTACACAATCAATCAGCATTTCACCATACGCTTTCAACCGAAACGTTAAAAACGGATCATAATAAAGGGTAGAATCTTTCCTTAGGCATGACGCAAACGCTTCATAAATGAGCGATTCCCTAGCGTAGAACTTCTTAATGCTGCGGGGCAAATCTTCACGGTCACCTTCAATAATAGAACGCGCAATCGTTACGATCTGATTTTTCTCCTCGGGATCTTTAAAATAAAACATGGACTCTATAATATTTAATAACCACTCTTCTTCCTTCTCGGCAATGATGTGGTTCGTTAAGATCGATACAATTAATGGTTGTACGGTTTCATAGAAATGATCATCATGCTTATCATCCGTAATCGTAATGATTTGGTCATGCAAACATTCTACAGTACTGTGCAAGCCAAGTGATTTATATTTTTCAGTATGTAGCTTTAATTGTTCAAATACTTGTCTACACTCATCTTTTTCCT
The DNA here is from genome assembly GCF_019039105.1 of Desertibacillus haloalkaliphilus. Taxonomy (NCBI): domain Bacteria; kingdom Bacillati; phylum Bacillota; class Bacilli; order Caryophanales; family Bacillaceae; genus Desertibacillus; species Desertibacillus haloalkaliphilus. The sequence continues at coordinate 187,066 of NZ_JAHPIV010000001.1, forward strand.
CAAAATGAATCGAAATCAATACAAACTCCTCCTTGTTACTTACTCGTCAATTGCATATATAGTTGATCGTTCGTTGGTTGGTCTCTTATCAAAATGTCTCTATTACATACCTATGAGGACAATGCAGAAAAATGATTTAAATTTTTTTGAATTAAAGGATAAAATCAGGACCTTGAGATTGTTAGTTTAGTTACTACGATTAGGAGTATGGCGATCCATGTTATTGCTTAGGAGGATCACCCATTCTCATCCAATAACGGAACCTAGATCCACTTCCCTTTGATAGTAAGCATTTTTATCACAAATAGAGGAACCAAGAACCACAAGATCCCTCTCCCCCTCCAAAGGCGGTGCGAGCAAGCACACTCCTCCACTTATCAGTTCAACACAAAAAACCCTGTTGGTTTTGCTCACCAACAGGGTTTTTACGCAAAGGTATTATTTAATTTTGCATAACAAAATCTTTTTCAGTCGCCTCTTCACTATCAAAACGGCGGACGACTTCATACTTTGTATTTCGTTGTACAGGTATTTTACCTGCTTCTCTAATTAATTGTAAGATCTGATTCGTATTGACTTTATGTGTTGTGCCGGCAGCTGAAACTACATTTTCTTCCATCATCGTTGAACCAAAATCGTTGCAGCCATAGTGAAGTGATTTCTTCCCTACTTCTGGCCCCATTGTCACCCAAGATGATTGGAAGTTTGCAACATTATCAAGGAAAATACGAGAGATCGCAACGTTTTTCAAATACTCTTCCGGTGGTGTCTTCTCACCAGGAAGGTTTGTATTTTCAGGCTGGAACGTCCATGAAATAAAGGCAAGGAAGCAATCTGATTCATCTTGAGCATCACGAATACGTTGCAAGTGAAGCGCACGTTCTTCATACGTTTCACCTAACCCTATCACCATAGTTGCTGTACCGTGCATACCGACTTTTTTCACCATCTTCATGCATTCAATCCATTCTTTCCACGAGCTCTTGATGCGACTCACACGCTTTCTTGTCTTGTCTGTTAAAATCTCAGCACCGCCTCCAGGAACAGAATCCAATCCTGCTTCTTTCAACTCTGTTAAAACTTCCTCTAGTGACAAGCCTGATACTTCAACAATCTTCCAAATTTCAGCTGGTGAGAATGAATGCATCGTAATATCAAAACGCTCTTTAATATTTCTTAATAAGTCCGTATAATAACTTAATGGAAGATCAGGGTTTGTCCCGCCTTGCATTAAGATCTCTGTTCCATTGACATCCATTGTTTCTTGAATCTTTTTATAAATTTCTTCATCGCTTAGGACATATCCATCTTCATGACCAGGTGGTCGGTAAAACGCACAAAAGCGGCAATACGTGTCACAAAAATTTGTATAGTTTACATTACGACCAATGACAAATGTTGTTTCTGGTTCTGGGTGCCATTTTTTCATAATTTCATTGGCAACTTCTCCGATTTTTTCAACTTCATCACTCTCATAGAGCTTGATTGCATCCTCTATCGTGATCCGCTCACCTGTACGTGCACGTTCTAAAATGTGATCTATGCTCATGTAGATAAACCCCCATTAATATAAAAAGCTAGTTTAATAGTATCACAGATTGGTGACGATTTCTTGTCTTAACCTCAAAAAATAAATTTGCAGAATCATCGAAAAAAGTGATTATAAAAGCTAAAAACCTTTACAATCACTTCTAGAATCATCCTACTATGAACGACGATTTCTACCTTTAATAAAAATCGGCTTCGTATAATGACGGATTCGTTCCATAATACGCTTGGCCTTGAGCTGTTCAATCCCACCTTTTTCCGAGTAGGAAAGATGTTCCTCCAACTCATCTAAATCATAATTTGATGTATACAGCGTTGGGAGCTTCTCCATCATACGATATTGTAAAATGACACCTAACACCTCATCACGAATCCAACTTGACATGTTTTCAGCGCCAATATCGTCAAGGATTAAAACTTGGGCACGTTTGACCTTTTCAATTTTCTCATTAAACGTTCCATCACCTAATGAATTCTTAATCTCCCTGAAAAAATCCGGCGTGTAGACAAGCAATGTTTCAATGTTACGATCAGCAAGCTCTTGAGCTATAGCACCCATAATATACGTTTTACCAACACCGAATTGACCATAAAAGTATAATCCGCGGCCATCTTCCCCAGGCTGGGCATTGATGGCGAATTCAAGTGCAGCAGCACTTGCTGTCATCCGTTCATTATCTTGATCGAGTTGGTCGAAGCTAGCCTGAAGAATTTCCTTCGGGACGTGCAAACTTTTAATCAGTTCTTGCTGTTGCTTCCGTTCGTCATACTTTCGCTTAAGCTCGCACGGGTTATATTGAAGCTCAATTCGACCGCGACCTTCGATTAATTCAGGTTGATAGCCTTGGATCATGTTTTTACAAGCGTCAAGTCCAGGGCACGCATCACAATTTGTGCGCTCACCTTTAAATTCAAATAGCTTAGTTAAGCTTCTTTCGATGACTTCTGTTGTCACGGTCGGGTGTTCTTTCAAAAAGGCTTGGATGCGCCGATCTTCATATAATTGCTCTTTTAACGTATCATACTGTTGCATGAAATCACGGTTTTTCATAAACTGTTCCATTGCTGACTTGATTGATTCCACATTTTACTCCTCCTTTTTCTTTTTTTGAGCACGAAGCTGATTCATCAACAACTCAAACCGCTCTTTCTCTTTTTGTAACTCACCGTCGTCTTTCTCTTCTTGTACAGGTTGTTGCCCTTGCTCTTCCGTATTAAACCATTTCGGTAATTTATCTTTTCGAACATTTTGTTTTCGGTTCGCTGAACGCTTCGGTTGATTCCCTTTGTTTTGTTTCCATTCCAAGGTTCGTCGATATTCTCGTTTTGCAAACTCCATCGCTTCACTTACAGTTTTCATATTTTTACGCGACCAATGCCCAGCAATTTTATCAACCAATGGTTTTGTTAATTTCATATCATTTGTCTTTAAAATATAATCGATCAGGACATTCGCTACACCTGGTAATAATTGATAATCCAACAGCAAACCCTCAACTAATTTTACATCAGGAAGTGGAACCTTCGCCCCATCTGAACGGTTCTCAAGCAATGATAATGGTGAAGTTGTTTCATACAACTTAATCATTTTCTCTTCTTCGGTGACAGGCACCTTATCATCCATAAGACGATGGTCTGCAGGCTGTGTTCGCAGCGCTAACGATGGTGGTTCATTTCCATATTCAATGCGATACCACTCCTGGACCCGTTTGCGAAGTTCCTCTACACTAATCTCATCATCATGAATCGCTGCTTGTTGGACAATCTTACTCATCTCTAATGGTTCGATTCGATAAACAAACGCAAGACGAATAATGGCGTCCTTTACTTCAGGTGTTAACATCGCTTCTGAGGCCACAAAATCAGATAAATCAGCAAGTAGTAAATCAAAATCAAAAGCTTGCTCAGCAAAGACGAGCTCACCTTGGCCATTTCTAGTAATAATATCTTTATTCTTGTCCAAAGAAATAGCTTCTGTGAGCTCAGATTGATGATTGGCGATAATTTCAGAATGGTGCAATGAAGAAAAGACTTCATCAAATCCATGTGTCACTTCTTCATACTCATCTTTATTTAGTTTGTCGACCATAAACCGCTCACGCGTCGCCCGATATTTGCTTTTCCCTAGCCGATTATATAAATAAACACTTAATACATCATTTGTAAAAAAATGCTGCGGAGACATCGGGGGCTGTAGCTCATATAAATAGCGCGTTGCATCTTCTTCTGTTTTCTTATAGGTCTTCACGAGACCGATCGCTTCTAGCTTTTTCCGTTCCTCAAAAATCGCATCAAGATCCATACCCATCATCGTCATTAGGCCACGATGAGTTTGGTCGTCACTCCAAAAGCTGTCCCTTTCAAGCTGCGAAAACAAGGTCATATATAGGCTATAGGCGAGAGCACCAATTAAAGGCTGGTACAATAATGTCAATACCTTTTGATCCAAATCCGTCAAATGGTCAACCGTCCGTACAGTATAACGATCAACGGGTAGTAAATGTTTCCAGTGCCAGTTCATGTTCCCCACCTTTCGTTCCAAACTTTCCGATTAACATGACTTATTCATATGATTTATTTGCAAAAAAAGAGCTTTAAGTCCTTTGCCTTAAGCTCATCTTTTACGAATGTTTTGATTCATCACGATTGATTAATTCTTTTAATTCTTTAATGAACACATTAATATCTTTAAACTGTCGGTAGACCGAGGCAAAACGTACATATGCCACATCATCAACGTGCGCCAGACGCTCCATCACCAATTCACCAACCTGGTGACTATTAACTTCTGATACCCCTTTATTACGGAGGTCACGTTCGACCCCATTGACTATGTCCTCTAATGTTTCTAGAGATACAGGACGCTTCTCGCACGCTCGAATGAGACCACGGAGAATTTTTTCACGGCTGAATTCTTCACGCGTCCCCTCCTTTTTGACAACAACCAATGGTAGCTCTTCGACAATTTCAAACGTTGTGAACCGATGCTGACATGATTCACATTCACGTCGTCGTCGAATCGAACGTCCTTCATTGCTTGGTCTCGAATCAAGTACTCGTGTTCCGTTATAGTTACATGTCGGACATCGCATTATAATCATCTCCACTTGAGTTCACTTCTACTTCTTCTACGGTTTTTATGAACATTAAACCTTCTTTAATTAATAATATAGAAAAAAGCACACCATGACAAGAAATCATTCGCAATCGAACGCTCATCTTGCAGGTCCTTATCAAATTCCTTTCTATCATTAATACCCACCTTTAAAACTAAACAAAAAAAGAGGTGTGACTCACACCTCTTTTTTGACTATACCATTATAATGCTTCAACTTTTGGTTTTCCAACTTTAATTGGTCCAATTCCCCTCGGCACCTCGACAACTTCAGACTTCTTTGCGCCTAGTGCCTTTGATATATAATTTGAAGCGACATTTGGGTCAATGATGTCTCCACACGTATAAACGTCTATGCTTGCATAGCCATGTTCCGGAAAACTGTGGATGGTTAAATGTGATTCTGAAATAATTACCACTCCACTTACTCCCTGCGGGGCAAACTTATGGAATGCGACTTCCCTTACTTCCGCTCCTGCCTCTAATGCAGCATCGACAAATGTTTGTTCAATGAAGTTCATGTTATTCAACTTTTCTATGTCACAATCCCATAACTCTGCAATGACGTGACGTCCCATCGTATCCATAAGTTGAATCCCCCTTGTTAAAAAATTTTCATGCCTTCTTAAGCATGCAGGAAGAGCGATTACCACGGGGGAAAGTTAGTCCTAAGAGGTCCTAACCCTTAGAGTAATATGCTCTTCCTATGTTGCTTTCGTCGAAGTTCACGAAAAATAGTATACTTGTTTTAGAATCGATTTGCAATCATCTTTTTCAAACAAGTAAATGATGCATTGTTACACAAACATAAATCATTCGTGTAGGGGAACAACCTTATTTTCTGTTACCTATACCTTTGTTATGCACGATGTTAAGAGATACCAATCTCTGCTTTTTTAGGGAGTGCTGTTGCCACGTGTTTCACTAAATCAACCACTCGGCAAGAATAACCCCATTCGTTGTCGTACCACGCTAACACTTTGATTTGTTTATCAGCCATGACCATCGTAGATAAGCCATCAATAATTGATGAATTTTCATCGCCGTTAAAATCGACAGATACGAGTGGGTCATTTGTAAACCCTAGAATACCTTTTAATTCACCTTGAGAGGCTTTTTCTAACTCAGCATTAATTTCTTCAACGGTTACATCGCGACGAACATTAACTACAAGGTCAACCAATGACACATTCGGTGTTGGCACGCGTAATGCCATTCCATTTAACTTTCCTTCTAATTGTGGAAGAACTTTTGAAATTGCTTTAGCTGCCCCTGTTGAAGTCGGAATAATCGATTGTCCGCAAGCACGTGCTCTTCGTAAATCTTTATGAGGATTATCAATATTTTTTTGATCATTAGTGTAGGCATGAACCGTTGTCATCATACCGCTTTCAATTCCGAACTTTTCATCAATGACTTTAGCTACTGGTGCCAAGCAGTTCGTTGTACATGATGCGTTAGAAATAACATCGTGTTGCTCCGGATTGTAATCCTTTTCATTCACGCCCATAACAATCGTAACATCTTCGTTTTTACCAGGAGCGGTAATCACAACTTTTTTGGCACCTGCTTCAATATGGTAGCCAGCTGTTTCTTTAGATTTAAATTTACCTGTTGCTTCAACAACAATATCTACACCTAATTCATCCCAAGGTAATTGCTTTGGATCACGTGAACTTAAAAGCTTAACCGCTTTATTATTGATAAGAATTTCGTCTCCATTTGGTTTAACTTCCCCAGAAAAAGTACCGTGAATACTATCGTACTTAATTAAATGAGCAAGAGTCTCTGCTGGATAACTTGCATTAATTGCAACGACATCTAATTTATCATCAAGAATTGCTTTTCTAAAAACCATTCTCCCAATTCGTCCAAATCCATTAATTGCTATTTTTGCGCTCATACTCACAAACTCCTCCTCGTCACCATTTATGTTATACTAAATGATTTTTTCTACGAATTAGTATAACATATAATATGCAATTGAAGTGAGAAATTTTAATAAAAGATGAAAAATTATTAACAATTAGGCAAACAATACCAACAATGACCTACTCAAACCTTTTCACAAGCAATTTAGTAAGCCTAATCGCAAAGTCGATTGTCCGTCCACGACTAGGACGAGTTAGACATCACTTCGCCTGCATGAATGTGTTATCCGAGTTAATAAAAAAACTGCCACAAAGGTATATTCCCTTCATGGCAGTTTAGCCTCACGCTTAGAAGCGACACTATTTCAGTCAACATCATGTACAGTAATGTTCCACTTTTTTAAAATCTCAAGAAGCTGCTGCTTCGTTTCATCTCGCGACCCATTATTATCAATTACCTCATCAGCAAGACTTAGCTTTTCTGCAATCGGCATTTGTGAACGAATACGACTTAATGCCTCCTCGCGTGTTGATTGATCGCGTTCCATAAGTCGCTGTAATTGGACATCAGCATCGACATAGACAAGAATAATTTTTTCAACCATATGTGTAAGCTCATTCTCAAATAATAAAGGAAGGTCATAAACAATCAGTTCCCTTCCTTCTTTTTCGTATGATTCTTTTTGCTCAAGCATTCGCTTACGAATCGCTGGATGTACAATGGCATTTAACGCATTTCGTTCCTCTTCATCGTTAAAAACAATTTCTCCCAACTTTTTTCTCGCAATGGTTTTATCCGAAGCTAAAATCGTTTCTCCAAAATGGTCCACGATTTTTTGGTACGCTTCTTCACCTGCCTCAACGACTTCACGTGCAACGAGATCAGCATCAATGACTGCAATCCCATATTCTTTGAGCAGGCGTGTGACCGAACTCTTCCCACTGGCAATACCGCCTGTTAACCCTACAATCATTTTCTTTTTTCCTCCGTTTTAAAATAAATTCCAACATCCTAATAAAATTAATAACACTCCTGGGATAAAGGAGAATTTTTTTACCCAATAGGAGTCAGCAAAGAAATTCCCGCTTTTCATACCAAATGTTACGAACAACGCACTCATGCACGCAACTGACACCGCCATCCATATCGGAGAAAAGCCGATTAATGCAGCACCAATCCCTGCACCAAAGGCGTCTAATGAAAGGGCAACACCTAATAAAAAAGCTTCGCGCCCTGTGATTGTTCCAGAATCATCAAAGTCAGCGACCATCGGTTTACGCAAAATTTTTACGACGACGCCGAGCATTTTTATTTCGAAATTGATAATCACTCGATCTTCCTTATTTTTCTTCTCTTGTTTCGCCGGTTTATACACTTGGTACAACGCCCATGCACCAATGAGGATAAGGATGATTCCCCCTAACGCTTCAGCAAATGCAGGCGATAAGTAGCTTTGAATCGCTGTGCCAAAACCCATGGCAATTAAAATCGAGATGGCGGAACATGAAGCGATAAATAAAAGTGATTTAAATGGCAATTTCATTTTTCGAAGTCCATACGTTAATCCGACACCGAAGCTATCTAAACTGACAGCAAGAGCTAGAAGTAATAAAGAAAGAATCTCTACCATAGTGAAAAGCTCCTTCCACCTACTGATACGATAGTATATGGTAGGAGCCTATCCAATGTACATTATTTTTGGCAATTCAAGCAATAATGCGTACCTCTCCCACCGACAACGGTTTTCGCTATAATCGTGCCACATAGCTTGCATGGCTCATCTTTTCGTCCGTATACATAGAGCTGTTGCTGAAACATCCCCATTTCTCCTTGACCATTTACATAGGACTTAATGGAGCTTCCACCTTGGTCAACAGCCTCTTGTAATGTGGCAATGACCTGCTGGTGAAGCTTAGTAATCTCAGCAAACGTCAACTCATTCGCTAGACGTTCAGGGTGAATACCCGCATGAAACAGTGCTTCATCGACATAGATATTACCAAGACCAACCACCGTTTTTTGATCAAGTAAGGCCACTTTCACTTTTCTTGTTGTCTTCTTGAAAGCATGAGCGAGGAGCTCGGGTGTAAACTCCGAAGAAAATGGCTCAACCCCTAGCTGTTTAAGTGGAAGGTAATCTTCCTCTGTTCCTTTCTTAAATATATGCATCGTTCCAAACTTTCTAACATCTGAATAACGAAGCTCACTCCCATCTTCAAGTTGAAAAACAACATGGGTATGCTTATCAAGCGGGTCATTGGGCTGATAAACGCCATAGCGACCTTCCATTCGTAAATGAGACACTAACACATCGTCAGCAAAAATGAACTTAAGGAACTTACCGCGTCGCTCGATCGATTCGATCGTCTGTGCTTGAAGCGCGAGGCGAAACTCCTCGGTATCATCTGGTCGTTTAATGATTTTTGGCCAAAAAACTTGCACGTCACGAATCGTTTTCCCAACGACTAATTCCTGTAACGTTCGTTTAACCGTTTCTACTTCAGGTAATTCAGGCATATTTCGTTCTACCCCTTTATATGATCAGTTGCTACTCCAAGCCTACTTTGCGTCATACCATGTCGGTCCATAGTCTAGGTCGACCTTGAGTGGTACCGCAAGTTTGATTGCATGTTCCATCACTTCAGGAACAAGCGTTTTTACTTTTTCGATTTCATCTTCTGGTACTTCAAAGATTAATTCATCGTGTACTTGTAAAAGCATTTTTGTTTTCAACTGCTCTTCTTCAAGTCGTTCATTGATGTCAACCATCGCTTTTTTAATAATATCAGCGGCTGTCCCTTGAATCGGTGTATTCATCGCTGTACGTTCAGCAAAGCTACGTTGATTGAAATTACGGCTTGTAATCTCTGGTAAATAGCGGCGACGTTCAAGCATCGTCGTCACGTAGCCTTTTTCCCTAGCCTCTTCAACAATCGTATCCATATATTGTTTGACACGAGGGTAACTCTCAAAGTAACGTTCAATAAACTCAGCCGCTTCTTTCCGTGTAATCTGTAGATTTTGAGAAAGGCCATAATCACTAATCCCATAAACGATCCCAAAGTTAACTGCTTTTGCGCTACGTCGCATCAAAGATGTGACCTCTTCTTCACTCACATGAAAGACATCCATCGCCGTCTTCGTATGAATATCCATATCCTCATTAAACGCAGTGATCAACTTCTCATCATTAGCGATATGGGCAAGCACACGCAATTCAATTTGCGAATAATCAGCAGCAAGAATGACCGAATCTTGCTCAGTTGGTACGAATGCACGACGAATCTTTCTACCTTCCTCAAGGCGAATCGGGATATTCTGCAGGTTTGGCTCAGTTGAACTTAGACGGCCCGTTTGCGTGATCGCCTGATTAAACATCGTATGGATTTTATTTGTATCGTTATGAACAACCTTTAGTAACCCATCAATATATGTCGACTTAAGCTTGCCGAGCTGACGATAGTGAAGGATTAACGAAATAATCTCATGTTCGTCTTTGAGCTTTTCTAACACATCCGCAGACGTTGAGTAACCGGTCTTGGTTTTTTTGATAATGGGTAACTCTAATGTCTCAAACAACACCTTACCCAATTGTTTTGGTGAATTTATGTTAAAATCTTCACCCGCTAACGTATGGATCTCCTCCTGGAATTTAGTTAGACGCTCGTCTAATTCCTCACCCATCTGTTTGAGTATCTCAACATCGACCGTTACACCGGTTGATTCCATCTTTGCTAGAACGATCGACAATGGCATCTCCAAATCAAAGAACAACTCATATTGTTTATTATCCCGTAACTCCTGTTCTAAATCAGCTCGCAATGAGTAGAGAACATTCGCCTTACGAACAAGATGATCTGACAACTCCTCTTCATTTGGTACGTGACGCTTAGCTCCCTTTCCGTAGACTGCTTCATCTTCATGGACCTGCTGCTTACTTCCTTTTCGTTTCGCGATGGACGCAATTTCATGGGTCGATACAGATGGATCTAACACATAGGAAGCGATTAATAAATCGAATACCACCCCTTCTAAAGCGACACCTTTCCAGCCAAGTGCAACGATTGCGCGTTTCGCATCAAAAATATATTTTTCCGCTTTTGGATCACGTGCCCAATCAAGAAACACTTGTGATGATAACGCCACATCAGTCGCAATAAAATAGCGGCCCGTTTCGTTCACAATCGACATCCCTAGAATATCTGCCTCATGGTAATTTTCATCTAGCACCTCAACGACCATCGCAGCAGGCTTACGAAGGTGCTCTTCTTTAACTTCTGTGACGATTTCAAAGTTAAGTTCATCAAATGACGCTTCTACTTCGTCTTCATCTTCGCCTGAGAATTTAGTGAGCAATGATTTAAATTCCAGCTCTTTAAATAGCTCAACTACCTTATCGGTATCATATTCGCCGAAAGATAACGTTTCAAGATCAACATCAACGGGAGCCTCACGAAAGATTGTCGCTAGCTCCTTACTCATCAATGCTTGCTCACGATTTTCTTCGAGCTTCTCCTTCATTTTCTTACCAGAGACTTGATCAATCGACTCAAGAACAGCTTCCACAGAGCCAAATTGTTTAAGAAGTTTCAATGCTGTTTTTTCACCGACTCCAGGTACACCCGGAATATTATCGGAGTTATCCCCCATCAATCCTTTCATATCAATGATTTGCTCTGGACGAATCCCATACGTTTCATCGATCAACGCCAGGTCATATGTATCAACATTTGTAATTCCTTTTCGTGTAAGGGCAACGGTCACATTTGATGAAACAAGTTGTAGCAAGTCTTTGTCTCCTGAATAGACTTTTACCTCCCAACCTTTTTCTTCCGCCTCTTTCGCAAGCGTTCCGATAATATCATCGGCCTCATAGTTCTCAATCTCGACACGTGAAATATTAAAGGCATCTAATAGCTCGCGTAATAACGGAAGCTGTTCTGATAATTCACCAGGCGTTTTTTGACGACCGCTTTTATACTCACCATACGTTTCGTGACGGAACGTCGTTTTGCCCGCATCAAAAGCGACAAGCATATGGGTTGGCTTCTCTTCTTCAATTACTTTCAATAGCATTGTTGTAAACCCTAGGACGGCATTGGTGTATACACCCTTTTCATTGTTCAACAACGGCAATGCAAAAAACGCACGGTAGGCAATGCTATTCCCATCAATTAAAACTAATTTATTCAATCGTAAACCCCTCTCTCTTCTGAACAAAAGATTAGTACTAGTATTTTATCATATTTCCATATAGAAATGCGTAAGGCGCCCGTTTATCGGCGACCAGCACTGGAGGGCCGGCAATTTGAAGCGCTTTTTTGCTTCAATTGACGGACCGAAGTGACCTCGAGACGATGGCGCCTGCAGCTAGACCATATAGAAATGCGCAAGGCGCCCGCTTCAATTGACGGACCGAAGTGACCTCGAGACGATGGCGCCTGCAGCTAGACCATATAGAAATGCGCAAGGCGCCCGTTTATCGGCGACCAGCACTGGAGGGCCGGCAATTTGAAGCGCTTTTTTGCTTCAATTGACGGACCGAAGTGACCTCGAGACGATGGCGCCTGCAGCTAGACCAAAAAAAGCTAGGACAAAAGGTAAACAGCCTTTTGTCCCAGCCTCGATTTTACTAGCTTTGTCCCGAGTCCTTCTTGGACAGTCCAATTCATTTGCAAAGGTGAGGTGTTAATCTACATACCCCATAAGGATACGTGCATATGGTGAATCTGACGGTAAGACGATAACCGTTTCGCCATCAATGGTTTCTTCATATGTTTGCAGCGTACGATACAAATTATAAAACTCTGGGTCTTTTCCAAATGCTTCATTATAGATTTGGGCCGCACGTGCTTCCCCTTCACCGATAATCTCATTTGCATCAGCTGTTGCTGTTGCTTCGATTTCTTGTACTTCACGATCGGTATTCGCACGGATTCGGTTCGCTTCCGCATCCCCTTGCGATAAATAATCCTGTGCCGTCGATTGCCGCTCTGAAATCATTCGACGATAAACCGCTTGCTCGTTCTCTTCTGGTAAATCTGTTCGTTTCATTCGAACATCTGTTAATGAAACACCATAATTATCTCGGGCTAACAACTCATTCACTTGCTCAAGGACACGCTCATTAAAGTTTCCACGTGCTGATTTTTCCTCATTAATAATTTCATCATAGTCTAATTGCCCTAACTCAGCTCGAATCACAGAAAAAATAAAATTCGCCATGATCGATTCTGCATTTTGCAACGAACGGGCATTGGAAATCATTAAACGCGGGTCATCGACTTTCCATACCGCATAATTATCAACTAGCATTCGCTTTTTATCACGTGTATTAATCTCAGCAGGAGTCACATCATAAACCATTTGATACTTTGGAATTGAGGTGACTGATTGGATAAACGGAATTTTATAGCTTAAGCCAGGTTCCTCTTCAATTCGAACAACCTCACCGAATTGTCGAACAACTTTGTATTCACCTTGCTCTACAATAAAGAGGTTACTGATGATCGTTGCTACAATGGCAATAATAATAACAAGAACAATCCCAGCACGAATGTAAGGTTTCCACTCGTCTCCTGATCGACGTTCATTGATATCAACAATGTTATCATCACTCATTTAATTCGCACCCCCATCAGTCGCTCCAGCATTTCTTTCGAGCGGTCGTATCGGTAAATAACTTACCGTATCATTATTGCTATCCATAATATAGATTTCGGTTCCTGGTAGAACGCGCTCTAACGTTTCGAGAACAAGGCGCTGGCGTGTCACTTCTGGGCTAGCAATATATTCGTCATACAACGCCTCAAACATAGCGACATCCCCGCGCGCTCGTTCAATACGTTCGGCTCGTGTCCCCTGTGCCCGAGACATAATCGCATCTTTTTCCCCTTCTGCTTCATTAATTAACTGATTTCGATATCGCTCCGCTTCATTAATCTTCGTCAGACGCTCTTCACGCGCATCGGTCACCTCTGTAAATGCACGGCGAACCTCTTCAGTTGGCAATTCTACATCTTGCAGTTTAACATCCATAATTGTGATCCCAATCTCATAGGTATCAATGAGCTCGGTTAACCCCTCACGAACACTTGCCTCAATTTCTGGACGCTGATCTGTTAAGGCATCATCAATTCCTGAACTTCCGATCACACTCCTCAGTGAGGCCGAGGTTGCATTGTACAACACTTCTGTCGGTTGGTTTGTATTAAATAAGTATTGTTCCGGATTCGTGATCCGCCACTGAACAACGAGATCTGCGAATAAGATATTTTCATCACCTGTAATCATTTTCGCTTCATCTGTGTATGACGTCACCTCACCATCGCTTTCATCATAACCAACGCGCAAGCTAAATGTTTCTCGCGAAAGAACTTCAACCTTTTGAATCGGCCAAGGTAATTTAAAATGCAGTCCTGGTTCACTCACTTCCTCATCAACTTTACCAAATGTAATTAGTGCTGCTTGTTCTGATTCATCGACTGTATACCAACCGGTTACTAAAAATAAACCGAGAATGGCCACACCGATTAATGCAACAAACCCAATAATGATTTGCTTGATGCTTACCATCTATTTCCCTCCTTAAATCCTTCCATCTCTATGTACGTTTAGATAGAGCAGTATGTTTCAAAAACTTTTATTCTAACACTCTTTAATTATAGTATAGTTTATTTCCAAAACATAGGAATAATTAACAAAAATGGTAAGAGGGAACCTCATTTGTCTTGATGTTGCTGCTTTTGAAAACTGATACTAAATGTTGTTCCATTCCCTAACTCACTTTCAACATCAATTTTGGCCTGATGAGCTTCTACTAAGTGTTTGACGATCGCTAACCCAAGTCCCGTTCCGCCAGAGTTGCGGCTACGGGCACGGTCGACACGATAAAATCGTTCAAAAATTCGTGGCAATTCCGTATTGCTAATACCAATCCCAGTGTCAGTCACGGTTAGCACTACATCACTTGCCACTTCATGAACAGAGACATGAATCTTTCCTTCTGACGGTGTGTACATAATACTGTTATTAACTAAATTAATGACAATTTGTTTTATACGAGTTGGATCGCCATCAATAACAGCATTGCCCTCATACGTGTGTGTTAGCTCAATGTTTTTCTCTTTAGCTTTGGCCTCTAATAAAAGGACAGCGTCCTTGACGATGGTAATTACATTTGTTTTCTGAAATTCCAGCTTAAAGTAGTCTTGTTCAATTCTGGACAACTCAAGTAAATCCTGTATTAAATTTTGAAGCCGTTCACTTTCTTTCAAAATAATTGTAATAAATTGCTCACGAACATCCTTCTGGTGGATCGCACCATCTATTAACGTTTCAGAAAACCCTTTAATCGAGGTTACCGGCGTCTTTAACTCATGTGAGACGTTTGCTACAAAGTCTCGACGAACTTGTTCTAATTTTTTCAACTCGGTTATATCATGGAAAACAAGTACGAGACCACGAAGTCGGGAATCGTCACCAACAACCGGAGCGCCATATACTTCCACATGGCGAACCTCTATGTGCGAGGTCAATTCCACTTGTTTGCGACATTTCTCCTCAGTCATAAAAATATCTTGAACCATTTTTATAATTTCTTTTTGTTTGATCACTTTATAATAAAGTTGATTCACCCATTGGTCTGTTTTTTCTGAAAACATCTCCTTACAAGAGCGGTTCATTAACGTAATGTCACCTCGCACATTGATAAACAATAAACCACTTCCCATGTTCTCAATTAACGTTTCTAACTCTGCTTGTTGCGACTGATGACTTTTAGTGATCTGGCCTAAATTTTGTGCTAACACATTGATCGATTGACTTAACTGTCCAACCTCATCATTTTTCCATTCATGGATTCTTGCCTTAAAATCCCCTTTCGCTAATTGTTGAGCCACCGTCTTCGTCTCTTCAATCGGCTCGATCATTTGTTTAAAGATTTTCACACAAAGTGATGAAATGACGAGAAACGCAAACGTAAAACTACTAATAATGACAACCCACAGCAGTTGCTCGCTATAGAGAGATGCTTCATTAATATAAAAATCGTTAACAATTAGCCCAATAATTAGCCCTAGTGCTACTAATACTAGAAAAATCACTGTTAAGAAGGCAATAATCAAACGATTTCCAAATTTATTCATCTCGTTTTGGCTCCTCGAGTTTATATCCTAATCCACGAATCGTTTTAATATAGATTGGTTTCCTTGTATTAGGCTCTATTTTTTCTCGTAAATGACTTATATGGACATCAACAATTCTTGTATCACCAACAAACTCATAATTCCAAACCGCATTTAATAGTTGATCTCTTGTTAACACTTTCCCTTTATATGTAGCAAGGTAAAGTAATAACTCAAATTCCTTTGGGGTTAATTCTAACGGTTCATTCTTAAGTAACACTTCAAAGTTTTCAGGATAAATCGTCACATCTCCAAATGTAAATGTCGTTGTTTTCGGTTTTTCTGGTACTGGAGCTTGTTGAGTATGTCCGACTCTTCGTAAAATTGCTCTCACTCTCGCAACAACTTCCCGCGGACTAAATGGTTTTGTCATATAATCATCAGCACCTAGCTCTAAGCCGAGTACTTTATCAAATTCATCATCCTTAGCTGTCAGCATTAAAATCGGTGTTAAGACATGATTTTGCCTCATTTGTTTACATACTTCTAACCCATCCATTTCAGGAATCATCAAATCTAAGATCGCCAAATCAAAACCTTGTGTCTGTGCAAGTTCGAGTGCAGTCACTCCATCAGAAGCCGTTACAACTTCATAGCCTTCTTTTTCTAAATTAAAGGTTAGCAACGTAACAATGGACTCTTCATCATCAACAACTAATAATCTTTTTGTCATCATATTCACCTGCTTTTTCTATTTATAATTCTCCCTTGAACTTATCTTTTTTATTATATCAAATCAACATGGCTATGCTAGAAAATGGGAACCTTTACTAGAATAAAAGCCAAACTGAAAAAAGAAGAAAGGTACGCTGACCTTCCTTCTTTCTTTCCTTTATTCTTTTGGTAAAGCTTCCATTACACTCCGAACGGAAGCGACAGATTTGTCTAAAGCCGCTTTTTCATCATCAGTTAATTCTAACTCAATGACTTTTTCAATTCCGTCTCCACCTAGAATAGTTGGGACACCAAGATATAAATCTTTATATCCATATTCACCTTCTAGGTAAGCAATGGTCGGTAGAACGCGCTTTTTATCTTTGATAATTGCTTCTACCATTTGTGTAAGTGAAGCTGCTGGAGCGTAGTAAGCACTTCCGTTTCCAAGAAGACCAACAATTTCGCCCCCACCTTTACGAGTGCGCTCAACGATTTCATCAAGACGCTCTTGTGGAATTAATTTTTCAAGTGGAATACCGCCTGCATATGAATAACGTACGAGTGGTACCATGTCATCACCGTGTCCACCAAGAACAAACCCAGTAATATCTTCAACGGAAAGGTTCAATTCTTGTGAAATAAACGTACGGAAACGAGCTGTATCTAACACACCAGATTGACCGATTACACGGTTTTTCGAAAAACCAGACTCTTTATAAACCGCATATGTCATCGCATCAGCTGGATTAGTCAATACGATAATGTAACAATCTGGAGAGTGCTTGACGACTTCTTTTGTTACAGACTTCATAATACCAGCATTTGTGCTCACAAGGTCATCACGGCTCATGCCCGGCTTGCGCGCAATTCCAGCTGTTATAACAACAACATCAGAACCAGCTGTGTCTTCATAGTTAGCTGTTCCAATTATGTTAGCATCCACACCTTGAACTGGGGTAGATTCTAACATATCTAAGGCTTTCCCTTTCGTTGGGTCTTCCATTTGTGGAATATCAACTAGTACGACATCTCCTAGTTCCTTTTGCGCAACCATTAGTGCCGTCGTAGCACCTGTAAAACCACCGCCAATAACCGAGATTTTTCTACGTTTAATAGCCATGCGTTTCCACTCCTTTCAATCGTTGTTCATTCCATATTAAAGGTTCTTGATTAACTCATCTGCAAACTCAGAACACTTCACTTCTGTTGCACCGTCCATGAGACGTGCAAAGTCATAAGTAACAACTTTACTTGCAATCGTCTTGTCCATTGAAGCCATAACCTTATCTGCAGCCTCATGCCAACCAAGGTGACGAAGCATTAATTCACCAGATAATAGAACTGATGATGGGTTCACTTTATCAAGACCTGCATATTTAGGTGCAGTTCCATGTGTAGCTTCAAAGATAGCATGTCCGCTTTCATAGTTGATGTTCGCCCCTGGAGCGATACCTATACCACCTACTTGAGCAGCTAATGCATCAGAAATGTAATCACCATTTAGATTCATTGTTGCAACAACATCAAACTCAGCAGGACGAGTTAAGATTTGTTGTAAGAAGATATCAGCAATCGCATCTTTAACGATGATTTTCCCTGCAGCTTCCGCTTCATCTTGTGCTTTATTCGCTGCATCTTTTCCTTCTTTTTCAACGATTTCATCATATTGAGCCCACGTAAATACTTTATCTCCGTATTCTCTTTCCGCAAGTTCATAACCCCAGTTCTTGAAGGCACCTTCTGTAAATTTCATGATATTCCCTTTATGAACTAATGTTACGCTCTTACGGCCTTCATCGATTGCATACTGAATCGCAGCACGAACAAGACGCTCAGTACCCTCTTTTGATACTGGTTTAACCCCGATACCAGATGTTTCAGGGAAACGGATATTTGTCGCTCCCATTTCATTTTGAAGGAAGTCGATTAATTTCTTTACTTCTTCAGAACCTTCTTTAAACTCAATCCCCGCATAGATATCTTCTGTATTTTCACGGAAAATAACCATGTCAGTATCTTCTGGACGTTTAACAGGAGAAGGTACACCTGTGAAATAACGTACTGGACGCAGACAAGTAAATAGATCTAGTTTTTGACGTAAGGCAACGTTTAATGAACGAATACCTCCACCAATTGGAGTTGTTAAAGGTCCTTTAATTGCAATTAAATATTCACGAATTGCTTCTAGTGATTCTTCTGGTAACCATTCGCCTGTTTGGTTATATGCCTTTTCCCCTACTAAGATTTCTTTCCATTCGATTTGCTTTTCACCGTTATACGCCTTCTCAACCGCAGCATCAATAACACGTGAAGCAGCAGCCCAAATGTCAGGACCGATCCCATCTCCTTCAATGTAAGGAATCACTGGTTTATTCGGTACATCTAGTTTCCCATTATTAACCTGAATTTTTTCTCCATTTGCCATAACTAATTACCTCCCTACTAAAATTACGTACGACAACGATATGCTCGTCTATCGTTACGATTTATATGTACAAGGAGGGAAAATCCCTCCTAGCTACCACTAATTATCGTTGGTCGATTGGCACATATACTTGCTTTTCTGGACCAACGTACTCTGCGCGAGGACGGATTAAGCGGTTGTTGCTATACTGTTCTAAAATATGTGCTAACCATCCTGATACACGACTCATTGCAAAAATTGGTGTGAATAAATCATGTTTAATACCAAGACTATGGTATACGGAAGCAGAGTAAAAATCAACATTTGGCAATAGACCTTTCTCGCTAGTCACCATGTTATCAACTTTCGTTGACATCTCATACCATTTTGTTTCACCGGTAATTGTCGTTAATTGTTTAGACATTTCTTTTAAATGCTTCGCACGAGGGTCTCCATTTTTATAAACTCTATGGCCAAATCCCATAATTTTCTCTTTGTTATCTAGAGCTTTGCGGATATATGGTTCAACGTTATCCACGTCACCAATTTCCATCAGTGTTGCCATTACAGCTTCATTTGCACCACCGTGTAATGGTCCTTTTAACGCTCCGATCGCTGCTGTAACCCCGGAATAGACATCCGATAATGTTGCTACACACACACGAGCAGTAAATGTTGAGGCGTTCAACTCGTGATCTGCATGAAGTACGAGCGCTTTATTGATTGCATTTTCTGAAATTTCGTCAGGCTCCTTATCGTTTAGCATGTAAAGAAAGTTCGCAGAAAAGCTTAAATCTTTACGAGGTGATACAGGCTCTTTCCCTTCTCGAATTCGAGAAAACGCAGCAATGATTGTTGGCACCTTCGCCTGTAGACGAATTGCTTTCTGACGATTTGCCTCTTCACTCATATCATCAGCAGCTTCATCATATAACCCTAAGCTTGAAACTGCTGTACGAAGAGCAGCCATCGGATGTACTTTCTCGATCGGATACGCTTTCATTTGTTCGAAAATTTCTTGAGGCACTTCTGCATTTTCAGCAAGCTGTTGTGTCAGCTCAGTAAGCTCAGCTTGTTTCGGAAGTCTCCCATTCCAAAGCAAGAAGATTACCTCTTCAAAGCTTGCATTGTTAGCCAAATCATCAATATTATAGCCTTGATACGTTAAAACGTTATCAATAATAGAACTTACACTTGACGTTGTTGCAACAATCCCTTCGAGACCACGAGTTGTACTCATTTCAACCTCTCCTTTACCCTAATTTACTTTAGCTCCCACAGCAACATTTGTGAAAACTATTATGCAAACAATCTTTCATTAACGCTATGTAGGAAGGAAGTCTTTCAATCAACTTAATTATAAACATTTTTTAAAGTTTTGTGAACGTTTTCCTGAAAATCTTTGTTGTATTTCTAAAAATTAGATAAGTTATATTTTTCAGAAAATAATTTAGAAGGATGAGAGTTATCCCCCCATCGATCCGAAAAACTCAACGACTCTCATTGCTAAATATGCGATACCCGCGCCAATTAGTGGACCAACTGCAACTCCATTAAATAAAGCTACCGCTAATATCGTACCAAATACTAACGCCGCAGTAATATGAGGGTCATTTTGCAATAATTCAATCCCGTTTGAGGCAATTAACGCAACAAGTATTCCCGAGCCAAGTGCAATCCACGCATATGAAGATTTAACTGCCTCGGTTAATTGTTTAAAGCCAATTTCACCAGTTACAATCGGGACTAGCACTGCAATCGTAATCACTGTTACTCCCCAATTAATTCCTTTTTGTTGAATAAGAGGGAATAATTTATCGCCAATTCCAATCCATTTGATTACTAATAAGGCCATAACAGCAACCATTAAAGATTGATTTTTCACAATCAAGCTGATTGCTAGTAAGACAAACATAAATAGTGTTGCTTGTGATATCAAGTTAACTGTCCATCCTTCCTCATAGGCAATCCCTTTTATAGAATACCATATTTTTTATCGATTAGCTATGTTTTGTATTAGGTGATAATCCACGCCTATTATAGTACAGACTCCTTACACACATATCCTTTGCTGTACAAGCATAAACATGAATATTGGAATCGTACATGTGCATCACCGTCTCGATCAACGGACACTTTTTAGGTTGAGGAGGTACAAAGAATTGAACCACCATATCCTCACATTAAGCATGAGGCTAATCATTGTCGTTGGTACAGTGATTGTCGTTATTACCGGAGGCTACTTTCTTGCAAGTATCACATACCCTTTTATCATTGGCTTTATTGTTGCATTTCTCATGAATCCGTTTGTTAATTTTTTGGAAGGTCGCTTGCAAATCCCACGGGTTTTAGCTGTTATTATTACTCTCTGCCTTCTCTTTGCTGTCGTTACAGCGATGGTAACGTTACTCGTTGCAGAAATCATTTCAGGATCAAATTATTTAGCACAGTCTGTTCCCAATCACTTTCAAACATTAGTGCACTACCTTGAGACATTTTTTGTCGCCGAAATCTTACCGATCTATCATCAGTTTTTAAGTTTATTTAACACGTTAGACATTGGTCAAAAAACGACTGTCATGAATTATATCCAATCGTTTAGTTCACAGATTGCTACAAATGTAAGCAACTGGATTCAACAAGTCTTAACTGGATTATCAGATCTGTTACTCTCTTTACCAAACCTGGCAACGGTTTTAATTTTTTCGTTTTTAGCAACATTTTTTATAAGTAAAGATTGGTACAGGTTGACAAGTATGATCGAAAAAACGACGCCTAAAAAAGTGGTGAAAAGCTTCAAACATGTATTGTATGATCTAAAACAAGCCTTTTTTGGTTTTATGCTCGCACAATTAACTCTGATTTCAATGACATGTATGATCGTGTTGATTGGTTTGTTTATCCTAAAAGTGGAGTACCCTGTCACCGTCGCACTCCTGATAGCGATTGTTGACCTTATTCCTTATTTAGGAACAGGGCTGATTTTTTTACCGTGGATGATTTATACATTCTTTTCAGGGCAATTGCCGTTAACGATTGGACTTGCCACCTTATATGCAATTGTTTTACTTCAACGGCAGTTAATGGAGCCGAAAATTCTGGCTCAAAACATTGGAATTGATCCGCTCGCTACTTTAGTTTCATTATTTGCTGGCTTCCAACTCTTCGGATTCCTTGGGCTACTCATTGGTCCAACCGTTCTTATTCTCATTCGAACCTTGCACCGCGCTAATGTTTTTATTGATCTAAAAAATTTTGTAATCGGAAAAAAATAAGGGCCCTCTTAAGCCGTTGAAGCTAAAAGGGTCCTTACTTTTTTTATATGAAGTTACCGCCTTGTAATAAAGACAAAGTTGCCATTTTTGATCATCTTCTCGAACAGTTTTTGCAAAAAGGCTTTAACAATCGCTCTTGTTTGCGGAACGAGTAAGAAAAATCCAAACAAGTCCGTGATAAATCCTGGAGTCAATAATACGACGCCACCTATTAGTATGCAAATTCCGTCTAGAATCATGCCACTTGGAATTTGTCCTTGCTGTGCTTGCACTTGCGCTAATTGAATCGCTTGCATCCCTTCTCGTTTGGCGAGCCACGCCCCTAATACACCAGTGAGAATAATTAACAGCACTGTTGGCCAAATCCCGATTAAGTTTCCTGAAAGAATTAACACACCAACTTCTGTTGCCGGTACGATAATTATCAATAATAAGAGAATACGTCCCATGAACTCTTTCCCCTTTTAGAAAAAAGAGAAGGAGATACATCTCCTTCTCTTTTTTTATTCATTATAAAACACTTGCTTGTCCTCTGTAAATATGGCCACGTGAGCTATCAACAGTCACCTGTTCACCATTAGAGAATGTTTCTGTCGCAGTCGTTACACCTACAATGACAGGTACACTAAGGTTTAGACCGACAACAGCTGCATGAGACGTTAAACCGCCTTCTTCTGTAATGACCGCTGCTGCCTTCTCAAAAGCAGGGACCATTTCACGATCCGTGCCAGGTGTAACTAGGATCGCACCTTCAACCATTTTCTCATTTGCTTCTTGTGCATCTTTGGCAACAATAACTTTACCTGTCGCTGTTTTACGGCCGATTCCTTGACCTTTTGCAGCGACTTCGCCAATCACATGCACTTTCATGATATTAGTTGTTCCTGTTTCACCGACAGGTACACCAGCAGTAATTACAACAAGATCCCCGTGGTTCACCATATTTGACTGTAGGGATGTTTGTACTGTGACTTCTAACATTTCATCCGTTGACGTCGCGGTATGTCCTTGTAAAGGCATCACACCCCATACAAGCGCTAACTTACGAATTACCTTTTCCTGACTCGTTACCGCAATAATCGGTGAGCGCGGGCGATATTTTGCAACCACACGGGCCGTATAACCACTTTCCGTTGCTGTTAAAATCGCTGCTGCTTGAAGGTTGAATGCGGCATGGCTAACAGATTGACTGATCGCACTCGTAATTGATGTTTGACTCTCTTTGACGCGTTGATTTAACATCTGTTCATAATTAAGTGCTGTTTCTGTCTTTTTAGCAATGTTACTCATCGTTTGGACCGCTTCAACTGGATAGTCACCAGCCGCTGTCTCACCCGATAGCATAATTGCATCTGTGCCGTCAAAAATCGCATTGGCTACATCACTTGCTTCCGCCCTTGTAGGACGCGGATTACGCTGCATCGAATCGAGCATTTGTGTAGCTGTAATCACCGGTTTCGCGACCTCATTGCATCGTTTAATTAACATCTTTTGCACAAGCGGTACTTCTTCGGCTGGAATTTCAACACCAAGGTCACCACGTGCCACCATTAACCCGTCAGAAACTTCAAGAATTTCTTCGATATTATCGACACCTTCTTGGTTTTCGATCTTTGGAATAATATGGATATCTTCAGCGTTATGTTTTTCTAATAGCTCACGAATTTCGAGTACATCAGAAGCACGTCGTACAAATGAAGCGGCGATAAAATCAACACCTTGTTCAATCCCAAAACGAATATCATCAGCGTCTTTTTCAGTGATTCCTGGTAAGTTCACACTTACATTTGGAACGTTAACGCCTTTCTTATTTTTAAGCGTACCATTGTTTAAAACTTTTGTTTTCAGCTGGTCGCTTCCGACCTCAGTGACTTCTAGCTCAATGAGCCCATCATCAAGTAAAATTTTAGACCCGACATGAACATCATTGACTAGGCCTGGATAAGTAATCGAAATTTGGTTTTCATTTCCAACTACTTCATTCATTGAAACAATAAGATCTTGTCCTTGTTTAAGCTCTGCTGAACCACCTTCAAGGGTTTGAGTTCGAATTTCAGGGCCTTTCGTATCAAGAAGAATGGCAACGGTCTTCCCTACTTCTTCTGCTGCTTCACGAATGCTCTTAATGCGAGCACCATGCTCTTCAAAGTCTCCATGGGAAAAGTTTAAACGCGCCACATTCATACCGGATTCAATCAGTTGCTTTAACTTGTCTTTACTTTCACTCGCTGGGCCAATCGTACATACGATTTTCGTCTTTCTCATGAGTGTCCTCCTCGATCTTCGTAATATTTATATCGATAATTCTTGTGATAATTTATACATTTCACTGTCAATTTCATGCTTTTGCGAAAGTGCATCTGCAATGTCATGATAAACAAGTTTGTTGCTTTGAATACCAACCGTTTTACCTGCTTTTCCTTCTAATAAAAGTTCTACCGCCTTGGCGCCAAGTCGACTTGCAAGCACACGATCAACCCCAGTTGGAGATCCACCACGCTGAATATGCCCTAGTACGGTCACGCGTGTTTCAAAATCTGTTGCTTCTTGTATCTTTCGGCCGATATCAATACCACTGCCAACACCTTCAGCAACAAGTATAATACTGTGTTTTTTACCACGATTGCTCCCGCGCTGCAATCTTTTTACAATATCTTCCATTTGATAATCTTCTTCTGGAATGAGAATTGATTCAGCACCGTCTGCAAGACCTGCCCAAAGAGCGAGGTCACCAGCATCTCGTCCCATCACCTCAACAACATATGTACGTTCATGGGAGGTAGCCGTATCACGAATTTTATCAATCGCATCAATGACCGTATTTAGAGCGGTATCAAATCCAATTGTAAAATCAGTCCCCGGAATGTCATTATCGATTGTACCTGGTACACCGATTGTCGGGAAGCCGTGCTCTGTCAGTTTCTCCGCACCGCGGAATGAACCATCTCCACCAATAACAACTAACCCTTCGATACCAAATTTATTTAGCTGCTCAATCGCTTTCTTTTGGCCTTCTTCGGTCTGAAACTCTTTACACCTCGCCGTATATAACATCGTTCCGCCCCGATGGATAATATCGCCGACAGAACCGATTTCAAGCTTTTGAATGTCTCCAGAAATGAGTCCAGCATAACCGTAATAAATCCCATACACCTCAACATCATGATAAATGGCTTTACGAACAACTGCACGAATGGCTGCATTCATACCTGGAGAGTCTCCTCCACTCGTTAGGACACCAATTCGCTTCATAAGTTATCCTCCTCTACTATAAACTGCAATATTCAAAATACCACGTTCAAATTCGTAAAACAATAGCATTCATCACAAATAGGAAAAGTGCTTCCCTTATTTCAAGAAGCACTTTTCCTTATTTTGCGCCAATGATATCGTTTACAAACGCAAATTGTCCAATATTTTTGTATTTTTTATAACGTGATTCAACGAGCTCCTCTTTTGTCAGCTTTGACAGCTCATCGAGAGACTTTTTAAGAACACTATCAATACTTTTCGCTTGCTCATCTACATCACGATGTGCTCCACCCTTCACTTCGGGTATGATTTCATCGATGACATCCAATTTCTTTAGATCTGGAGCCGTAATTTTCATCGTTTCAGCGGCCTTTTGCGCCAGTGTTGCATCTTTCCAGAGGAGAGCGGCAGCGCCTTCTGGAGAAATAACTGAATATGTAGAATTTTCAAGCATGTGAATGTGGTTTCCAACACCAAGTGCTAATGCACCACCACTTCCACCTTCTCCTATGACAACACAAACAACCGGAACCGTAAGACCAGCCATTTCTAATAAATTCTTAGCAATCGCTTCACTTTGTCCGCGCTCTTCAGCTGCCATCCCTGGATAGGCCCCTTTAGTATCAATAAAGCAAATGATTGGACGGTCAAACTTTTCTGCTTGTTTCATTAAGCGTAATGCTTTACGGTATCCTTCGGGATGAGGCATTCCGAAATTACGTCTAATGTTTTCTTTGGTATCTTTTCCACGTTGATGGCCAATCACAGTGACTGGTGTACCATTATACTTGGCAATACCGGCAACAATCGCCTCATCATCACCATAGAAACGATCCCCATGCATCTCAAGGAAATCCGTAAACAGACGGTCGATATAATCGAGTGTCGTTGGTCGTTCGCCTTGACGCGCAATCTGCACCCGCTCCCATGGACGCAAGTTTCCATAAACATCCTTTTCAAGCTGCTGTAAGCGGTTCTCAAGCTTTGTAATCTCATCGGTAAGGTCAATATCCTTTTCCTCTGTAAATGCCTTTAATTCGGCAATCTTATCTCGTAATTCAATAATTGGTTTTTCAAATTCTAGTTCTCCTGGCATCTTGTTCACCTCCTACACTAAAACATTATTGATGAATATCTAATATCGTCGTTAATGTATCCTTCATTTCCGCACGTGGTATCACGCGGTCTAGTTGTCCATGCTTAAGTAAAAATTCTGCTGTTTGAAAGTCATCTGGCAACTCTTGACGGATCGTTTGCTCGATAATACGACGTCCCGCAAAACCAATTAACGCACCTGGTTCGGCAAAATTATAATCACCAAGGGAGGCAAAACTAGCAGATACCCCGCCTGTTGTCGGGTGTGTCATGATTGAAATAAATAACCCACCGTGGTTGCTTAACTTCTTTAAGGCTGCACTCGTTTTCGCCATTTGCATTAAACTAAGAACACCCTCCTGCATTCTAGCACCGCCAGAGGCTGAAAATAAAATAAACGGCATGTTATTTTCGATCGCCCGCTCAATCGCTCGTGCAATTTTCTCACCAACAACTGAACCCATGCTTCCCATCCGAAACCGTGAATCCATAACCCCAATGACAGCAGAGTAACCATTGAGCGTCCCTTCACCTGTTACAATCGCTTCATTTAGGTTCGTTTTTTCACGGTCCTTTTCGAGTTTCTCTTCATAGGTTGGAAACTCTAATGGATCGCGTGCAATCATACCTTGATCATATTCTATAAATGTACCCTCATCAAATAAACTATCGATTCGTTCATATGCCGTCATCCGGTGGTGGTAGCCACAAGAATCACAAACGAGCAAATTCTTTTTCAACTCTTTTGTATACATGATCGAACGACAAGATGGACATTTGCTCATTAGCCCTTCTGGAACTTCCTGTTTTGCCCGTTCAGAAGGTATCGTTGCATACTTTTTCTTTTTCGAAAAAAAGTCTTTTAACACAATCACACCTCTTAACTTTCGTTATATGAACTCTTGAATTTGCTAACAACAAAAAACGGTTCAGACAACCGTCTAAAATTATACCTTATCTTATCACAAGCATCTGCAACGCTTCAATCGGTTGCCACTTACGAACGTACAAGAAATTACGCTCAAAATCGACTATTTTCTAAATGGTATTCAAGCGAATTCAATGCCCTGCTTTTATCACCCGCCACTAATGCTTCATAAATCTCTTCGTGCTCTGCAATTGAAATCAGTGGTCTGCCTTCACGTTGCAGGGACGCTTTAATCGCCACTTTATTGTATTCAACTAACGGGATCCATAAATGAAGAAGCAATTGATTTTGCGACGACTCTACAATTGTTTTATGAAATAAATAGTCTTCTTCGACCGGAAAATCACCGTGACCCCACTCTTGCTTTGACCGTTTAATCAATGATCGGAGCTCCTCTAATTGTCCAGGTTTGATACGATCACAAGCCAAACGCAGAGCCTCTAATTCAACGATCTTCCTCGTTTCCGATAAGTCTTTACGCGCCTTTTCATCGGTCAGGATAAAGGATAGGATGACATCCACTAAACGATAGCTCCCACCTTTTTTAATAAACGTTCCTTCACCGCGTCTTGTTTCAATCAAATCTAAAAGCTCTAACGCCCTGAGTCCCTCCCGAACAGACGAACGTCCCACCTGAAGACGATCGCTTAGCTCTCGTTCAGATGGGAGTTTGTCACCACTTTTTAGCTGGTCATTATGAATGATTTGATTGATTTCTTTGATGATTTCAATATAGACTTTATCTGGTTTTGACGACATTTGTCGCTCAACACCTTCTCTCTACTCTTCAATAATTGCCAATTTTCTTGTTTTTTCAGCAACTTGTTGTGGATCAACCGTTTTACGAGCAACTCCTGTTTCCATGGCTGCTTTTGCAACAGCCGCTGCAACAGCAGGTGCCACCTCAGGATCAAACGGAGCAGGAATAACAAAGTCTTCCGAAAGTTTGTTCTCAGTGACTAAATCTGCAATGGCGTACACAGCAGCCACCTTCATTTCTTCGTTAATATGTGTCGCATGTGCGTCAAGTGCTCCTCGGAAAATCCCTGGGAAAGCAAGTACGTTATTCACTTGGTTCGGGAAGTCCGAACGTCCTGTTCCGATCACTTTTGCTCCTGCAGCCTTAGCGTCCTTGGGCATAATTTCTGGATCAGGATTAGCCATCGCAAAAATAATTGGATCATCATTCATGCTTTCGATCATTTCTTTTGTTAGCGCACCTGCAACAGATACACCAATAAATACGTCGGCACCCTCAATCACATCACCTAATTCACCTTCTAGACGATCACGGTTCGTTACAGCTGCCATTTCTGCTTTAATGTCATTCATTCCATACGGACGATCTGCATAGATGGCGCCTTTTGAGTCACATAAAATAATGTTTTGAACGCCCATGCTTCGCAGTAATTTGATAATTGCAACTCCTGCAGCACCAGCACCATTAGCAACAACTTTAATTTCTGACATTGATTTTCCTGTTAACTTAAGTGCGTTAATGAGTCCTGCTAACGTTACAATCGCTGTTCCATGTTGATCATCATGAAACACTGGAATATTCGTTTCACGCTTAAGACGCTCTTCAATCTCAAAGCAGTTAGGTGCGGCAATGTCTTCTAAGTTAACCCCACCGAACGTCGGCTCAAGCAGCTTAACCGTTTCAACGATTTTATCAACATCTGTTGTATCTAAACAAATCGGAAAGGCATCAACACCTGCAAATGATTTAAATAGAACAGATTTTCCTTCCATAACTGGAAGAGCTGCTTCTGGTCCAATATTTCCGAGCCCTAACACGGCTGTTCCATCAGATACAACAGCAACCATGTTACCCTTCATCGTATATTCGTAAACATTTTGTTTATCCTCAAAAATCTCCTTACAAGGTTCAGCAACTCCGGGTGAATATGCTAGGCTTAAATCACTAGCATTTCGTACTGGAATTTTTGATTTTGATTCTAATTTCCCTCGGTTCACGCGATGCATATGTAGTGCTTCTTCTCTTGTCGTTGACAACAGAGTCACTCTCCTTCTTCATTCGGTTTAGTATATCTTTACAATGGTGATTGGTCTGACCACCCATAAACTTCTTTTATTATAACAAATCACTGATAGCTGTACACCCTTTATCCCCTATTTAAAACAACATTTTTTTCCCCCAAAAGCCTCTGTAACTGTTCCAGACAAGCCGCTGTTCCACTGACACGATAATCGTCCGACAAACGTCGTAGTTGACGATCATGATCATAGTAGAGTACAACCTCAATCGTGCCTGGAAATTGTTTTAACGTCTTCTGTACGTTTAGTAAAATTCCTTCCTGTTCATGTCTAGGTTCAATCTTTAAAAACAAGCGCTCAGGCTTTGCTGATAACTGTGACACTGCACCAACTTTTTCGGCAAAGAACTTCAATGCTTGCCCTTGCTGTTCACGTTTACCTTCAATAAAGACAAGTTCCCCTTTCTTGATCACATTTCGATACGCCTGATAGCTTCGCGGAAAGATGACAACCTCAAGCTCCGCAGACTCATCACTGACCACGGCAAATGCCATTTCTTCTCCCTTTTTCGTATTAATTTTCTTCAGTTGATCAATGAGCCCTGCAATACGTTGGGTAGATCGCCCTGTTTGTTGTTTTACAGCTGCGATCGTGCTACGGGAATAAGAAGCAAGAATTTCCTCATATTCACTAATTGGGTGACCTGATAGATAAAATCCAAGAACCGATTTTTCATAGTCTAGCATTTCAATATGTTGAAAGGGCGGGACATCAATATATATTGGCTTGTCATCATCTGAGCGAAATAACTCACCTTTGCTTTTTGACTCTTGCTTACGCTGACCGAATTCAATCGCTTCTTCTAGTGTTGCAAGTAACTGTGCCCGGTGGTACCCAAATTCATCAAAGCAACCAGCAATGATCAAGGACTCAAGGGCCCGTCGGTTGACATGCCGCAAGTCAACACGAGTACAGAAGTCAAATAAATCACGGTAAGGAGACGTCCGCTTTTGAATAATTTCTGCAACTGCACGGCTACCAACACCTTTGATCGCAGCTAATCCAAATTGAATCGAGTGTTCCTTGACCATAAATGCCCCTTGACTCCCATTAATCGATGGCGCTACTAGCGGGATCCCCTGTTGTTTTGCTTCAAACACATATTGCGAAATCTTATCATCAAGCCCAATCGCATTCGTTAAAAGCGAACTGTAAAAGGCTAATGGGTAATTGGCTTTCATATATGCAAGCTGATAGGCAATCACACTGTAGGCGACTGCATGACTGCGGTTAAAACCATAATTAGCAAATCGAACAATTAAGTCATAGACAGCCTCAGCCGTTGCCTGTTCGTATCCTTTATTTATTGCTCCTTGAACAAAGTGAACACGTTCCTCTTCAAGAACCTCACGTTTTTTCTTGCTAACCGCACGCCGTAATAAATCGGCCTCCCCTAATGAAAAGCCAGCCATTGTGGCTGCTATCTGCATAATTTGTTCTTGATAAACAATAACCCCATACGTGTCTGCCAAGATCGGCTTAAGGTCAGGATGTGGATACGTCACTTGTCGTCGCCCGTGTTTACCTTCAATGTAATCAGGAATGTGCTCCATTGGACCCGGACGGTAGAGGGCATTAACGGCAACAATATCTTCAAACCGGTTAGGCTTTAGTTTTTGAAGTACACTACGCATCCCTGCTGATTCTAGTTGAAAAACACCCGTCGTCTCTCCTCTACCTAGAAGCTCGAACGTCTTCGGATCATCAAGCGGGAGATCTTGAATGATGACCGTTTCCCCTGTTTGCTGTTCAATCATTGTGACCATTTGTTCTAAAAGAGTTAAATTTTTCAACCCTAAAAAATCCATCTTTACTAATCCTAATTCCTCTAATACATCCATCGGGTACTGCGTTAGACGAACCCGGTCATGTCCACTTTGAAGGGGAACAACTGCTGTCAACGGATCTTGACTAATAACGATCCCTGCTGCATGTGTTGAAGCATGGCGTGGGATGCCTTCAATTTTCGATGCCAATTGAAACAATCGTTTCAATTCCTCAGACCGACTGATCATCTTTTTCAGCTCAACATTCCCTCTGACCGCTTCACTGAGGGTAATCCCCGGGGAACTCGGGATTTGTTTAGCTGCCGAATCGATTAATCGTTGCTCAAGCCCGAGCACACGCCCAACGTCACGCAAGGCCGCTTTAGCTGCCAAGGTACCAAAGGTAATAATTTGAGCGACATGGCTATGTCCATATTTATTGACGACATAATCAATCACTTCCTCACGCCTACGGTCAGGAAAATCGATATCAATATCAGGCATGGAAATTCGCTCAGGATTCAGGAACCTTTCAAACAATAAGCGATAACGAATTGGATCGACGTTCGTAATCTCTAACACATATGCCACTAGTGAGCCTGCCGCAGAACCACGTCCTGGTCCAGTGATCATCCCTTGTTGGTGGGCATAATTCATAAAATCCCAGACGATTAAAAAATAATCAGTATAATTCATGTCATTAATGATGCTAAGTTCGTAGTTAAGTCGTGCCCTAATTTCTTCTGTAATTACCGAATATCGTTTCTTAAGGCCTTGTTCACACAGATGTTGTAAGTATTCTTTGGCACTACCCTCCATAGGAAGCGGATACTTCGGTAACACCTCCTGACCGAATGGAATCGTTACATGACAACGGTCAGCTATTTCACCACTACGTTGACATGCTTCAGGGACGTCTTGTAAATTCTGTTCGATCTCACTCTCTGACATCAAATAATCGAGACTAGCAACTTCCCGGTGTTGATCAGTGACTTGCCTTCCTTCACCAATCGCTAGTAAACATTCATAGGCAACATGATCGCCTTTATCTACATAATGAACATGATTTGAAGCCACGAGCAAACAGTTTGTCCGATTCGACAACGCTGCAAGGTCACTGATCAGTTGTTTTTCGATCGCTGTTTTCGAAGGCTGAATTTCAAGGTAAACATTCTCCTCACCAAAAAGAGACTGATAATTGCTAACACATTCATTAGCTTGTTGAAAGTCACCATTCATCAAGTGCCCTTGTGGTTCACCACCATGAAACGAAGCGAGCGCAATTACGTTCTTTGTAGGTATGAGCTGTTCCTTTTTTAAAGTTGGCTCATGATATTCATTTGTTTGCGCAAGACTTGCAAACTTCATCAATTGCTCATACCCTTGATTATTTTTGGCTAGGAGAACGAGTTTGTGTCTACGGTCTCCTTTCTCCGTTGTCGTCACATCAACTTCAATACCAATGATCGGCTTTATTCCAGCCTCTATACACGCTTTATAAAACGGGACCACACCGTACATGACATTTTGGTCGGTAAGTGCTAGCGCTGAAAAGCCCAACTGCTTCGCTCGAGCAACTAAATCATCAACCCTTGCTGCCGCTTTTAACAAACTATATTCACTATGAACATGTAAATGGACAAACCCCACTTGCATCTTCCCCTTTTTTTCTTCTCTATATTTTATAGATTATGCTTTCTTTTCCTTCTTAATTGTTACCGTTCCACACGAAATGGCTCAGCCATTACCCAAAATCACTTTTCCAGCCACCATTTTCTTGAAAGGCTCTGTTATCGTTGAATGTTGATATTGGGCTCATTTTATGGAAGATATGAATGAAATCCTATGAGAAAATAAATTTTCTCCATGATTTCATTCATATCTTCCAACTTTCAGTCCCTGAAAGGCGTGCGAAACTATGCTTTCGCACGAAATGAGCCCAATATCAACGAGCATCAACACTAAACTTTAACACAGCCTCTTGAAAAATCGATACCACTCCTTGGAGTGCGCTAGCATACAAGGGTGAGTACACTGAAGTGAGAGAGGTCTTTCGTGATGTACTACTTATTAGTATGAAGAGGCTTGGTTATGAAAACAAGCATATCTTCCTGAGAGATTCAATATAAATAGATAAAGAGATAAACCTTCTAGATCGTTCGCATGACTAAGGAGTTTTAAGATGAACTAGCAACCAAACCACTTGTAAGTGAGGTGTTTTTGTATGGACCGAGACTTTATCGCGACCCTTGTCATAGACTTTTTTGTTGCTTTTGGTGTCATTATCGGAGGGGCTTTAATTGGTGGAATTGGTGCGTTTTTAATCGGCAACCCCCCATTAAAAACGATACATGATCTAGCCGCCAGCCTAAAAATCTGGGCACTCGTTGCAGCGATCGGAGGAACATTCGATGCGATTACTAGCTTAGAACGTGGTCTATTTTACGGAACACATGATGATATTTTCAAAACATTATTTATGATCTTCGCTGCCCTTTGTGGTGCTCATACAGGTACAACTCTCATTCAATGGATCACGCAGGAGCATATCGGTCAATGAGGATCCCCCCATATTATCAGCACCCGGGATGGCAACGGTTTCTCGCCGGGGTCGTGATCGGCATGCTTATTGGCTGGTTATTTTTTCTTTATCATTTTGGTCACGTACACGAGAAGCTAGTCATAGAAATAAGGAAGCAACAGATGACAATCGAAAATCAAAAGAAAGATATCGAAACATTGCGCAGTGATCAAAGAAGGTTAAATGAGGAAAATCAGAAGAAACTAACGATCCAGGACATAGAGATCGAATTTACGAACGAGCGCAAATTAAGGTTAAACGAATTAACACTCTATGAACTCAGACAAAAAGCGATTGATGAATTAAACTTTCTAAAAAACAAAGACATCGAAACTGTCGCTGAAACAAAAGATTTAATGATTCGAACGATTGAAAATAAGGTGTTTGAAATTGAAGATAGCCGCTATCAGCTCAATGTGGAGGAGCTTTATTTATTTACAACACTTGAAATGCACATGAAAATAGAACTCGTTAACTAAAAGAAATGGTATAAAAATAAATATTATTTTTGAATTTTGTTAAAAATAAACTCATTCGCATTCATTTTCCGTTATAATATAAGGAAGTTGATTACTGATCCATATGGCTTTATAATCCATCTATTCTTTTGGGAGGTGTTACAATTGGATGTAACAGGTAAAGAAATGATCATTAATCGCAAAGAAATGGCTCTAAAAAAAGTAGACAAAATCAAAGCGGGGTACTCTGCGTTTGCCGAAACTAAAGAAGTCGCTGATTTTATTAAAAAAGAATTAGCTAAAGAAAATATCGAAGTATACGAAGACAATACGGAATTAGGTTCTTGGTTTATCCCCAAAAACAAAAAGGACTAAAATAATAGAGGCTGTCCCATAAGTGACTTCTCATCTACAACAATATGTATAACTTTCCAATCAAGTTATACATATTGTTCAGATGGCTGTTTCTTAACCGGGAGAGCCTCTATCGTCTTTTATTATTGGCATCCTCTAAACGACGAACAAATGGTTACCCCTGTAAACATAGTTCATCTAATTCACGAATGATTTCTTCTGTCTCTTCCCATGATGATGCTTTAGCTCCTGAGGCTAATGGATGTCCACCACCACGATAACGAGTTGCGATTTCATTTACATGCGGCCCCTTTGAGCGTAAACGTACACGTATGTTTCCATCTGGCTCCTCAACAAAGAAGACCCATGCGCGCATTCCTTCGACATCTGAAAAGGCATTAACTAATTGTGACGATTCACTTGTAGTAACATCAAATTGTTGTAAGATATCCTTTGTAAGCGACATAATCCCTAACCCCGAGTCTAAGACATGGAAATGTTGCAAAACATACCCCTCAAGTCGAGTCAGTTTTAACTCCTTCCGGTAAAGGCTGGAATAAAATGCCGTTTGATCAAAGTTTTCCTTCACTAGCTCACTCGTATACCGCAACGTTTTTGCTGTCGTATTCGGATAGCGAAAGCGTCCTGTATCTCCAACAATTCCAGCATACAGCAACAGTGCTGTTTCTTGACTTAAACGAAAACCGTCCTTCATACCATGCTCGAATAATTCATAAATCATTTCACTTGTGGAACTCGCTTGCGTATCGACCCAAACGAGATCGCCATATGGTTCTTCATTGGGGTGATGATCAATTTTGATAAGATAGTCCGCAGATTGATAGCGTTTGTCACTAATTCTTTCCGAATTGGCGGTATCACAAACAATTACTAAGGCACCGTCATAAACAGCGTCTGAGATTGTGTCCATAGTCGCTAAAAAAGTTAACGATGGCTCTTCTTCACCGACAACGTAAACGTTTTTGGTAGCATCATAGTCTTTGATAAGTGTAGCGAGAGCGACTTGTGATCCAATCGCATCAGGATCTGGTCGTTCGTGCCGATGGATAATGATTGTGTCATAGTCGTTAATTTTAGAGATAATCTGTTCATGCATGGCTAATATAACTCCTTATCTTTTCATTAGTAAAATACAACCTCATCGGAGGAATCACCATTTGATTCCGCTAGCAATTCAGTATAAGACAAGGTACAATGGATGTATATCTATGTATGCTAGCAACGGGAGGAATGTAGGATGGCTTTTACGATTTTAATCGTTTTTTCAGCAGTATTCTTTTTCTTTTATAAAATTAAACATTGGCGTTCTAAAGCACCTGTTGAAAAAAGATGGCTGCAAACGAAAGCAAATATGGCATTGGGATCGTTTCTTGTTGCCTTTGGATTAAACTTACTCGTCTATACACGAGGGACAATTGATATTGTCATCGGGTCAATCTTCACACTGTTAGGCCTTGCAAATGTTATCTTAGGTTACAAAGCCTATCGCCACTATTTACCGCAAGTTATTGCCGAAGCAGAACAAGCAACAAAGAACGCTTAACCTCTAAAAAAGGGCTACCCCATTAGTGGCTGCTCACCTCGAGTAAGGATTCTTATGACTCCTAAGGTGACGGTTCCTTGACTTGGGACGGCCCTTTTTTTGTACAAGCAATCACGCATCATCATGTATATATGAGCTATGCACGATCTAACAATTGTGCCATCATTAAAGCCTTTCCAACAATAGCACCATCATGATAGATTTCAACATCAATTTTTCCATGCTTACGTCCAATTTCTAACACTTTCGGTTCGATTTGAATCATGCTTTCAATTTGGACAGGTTTTATGAAATAAATCGTAATGTTCTCAACGACAAGGTCACCTTTTTTATACTTTCGTAATACACGGCTCCCTGCCTCTGTAACTAATGTAGTTAACACACCGTATGAAATCGTCCCGAGCTGATTGGTCATTTGTGGGGTCACTTCACACTGGTACGTATAGTTTTCTTCACTTGAATCTTGAAAGCGGCTCGTAATTAAATCATCAATCGTATCTCCAACATGCGGCTGACGTTGAATCATTTGCAACGCTTTTAAGACATCTTGGCG
Organism: Desertibacillus haloalkaliphilus; assembly: GCF_019039105.1. Classification (NCBI taxonomy): domain Bacteria; kingdom Bacillati; phylum Bacillota; class Bacilli; order Caryophanales; family Bacillaceae; genus Desertibacillus; species Desertibacillus haloalkaliphilus. Next base: position 223,731 of record NZ_JAHPIV010000001.1, read on the forward strand.
ACTAATCACCCCAATTAATTTTCGGTACTGATCAACAACAGGCAATAATTCAATCCCTTCCCAAACCATCACATGTGCAACAGAAGCGACCGATGTTTGCCCATGAACAGTAATTGGGTTTTTCGTCATCACCTTCTCTATCGGCGTTTGCCGGTTTTCTCCCATGACATCTTTAGCTGCAATCATCCCTTGAATTTTCATTTTGTCATCGATCACAGGATATCGACTATGGCCAGTTCTTTCATTAAGCTCATGCCATTTTTCCACGGTGTTATCCGTCGTTAAGTAAAACGTGTCTTGTAGGGAAATAAGCACATCATCAACAAGAACAATTTCCTTTTTAATTAATTGGTCATAGATGGCGCGGTTGATCATCGCGGCAACGGTAAATGTATCATAAGTCGTAGAAATGATCGGTAATTCAAGCTCGTCAGCTAACTTAATTACTTCATCACTCGTCTCAAAGCCTCCAGTGATCAATACCGCTGATCCTGCTTCAAGCGCAAGCTTATGGACTTGATCACGGTTCCCTACAATTAATAGATTTCCCGCTTCAACATAACGCATCATCGCTTCCTGCTTCATCGCACCGATCACGAAACGGTTTAGGGTCTTATAAAGCCCTTGACGCCCGCCAAGGACATGTCCATCAATAATATTAACAATTTCTGCATATGTTAACTTCTCAATGTTTTCTTTTTTCTTTTTCTCAATGCGAATCGTCCCTACCCGTTCGATCGTGCTGACAAGTCCTTGGTTTTCTGCTTCCTTAATCGCACGGTAAGCCGTTCCTTCACTGACGGTTAATGCTTTTGCAATTTGCCTTACGGATATTTTCTCGCCGATACCTAAGTCAGAGATATATTGTAATATTTGCTCGTGTTTTGTTGCCAACTGCCTCACCATACTTTCATTCTTTCAACTGTATTCATTAAATCAGCATAAACTGTATTATACCTATTATACTGTTGAAAGAATCTGACTTCAAGGTCAGCTGTCATATCTCCTTGACTTTCCTGGCATTAACCGCCCTCGACGGCTACTTTCGTGTACCTCTGCTCGCTTCTTTTTGCCATATAACAGGCCTACCATATTCCCTCCGACAACCATTAATGCAAACGCTAGCCACATAAAGGCAAACGTTGTCGCTACTGTATCACCAGAAAACGGCAAACGTGGTAATCCAAAATACAAAAGCGCTAATGCGAGTAATAAACATAATAATAAGCGTTGATTCATATTTTCCACTCCTCTATTAAACGTTGTCCTAGTACTAGTCTATGTTCAGAGCGAAAAAAAAGAAGTATAACTATGACAATACGAGCTCATTACCTTAGATCATTTTATCCTTGGAGAGGCTTATGAAGGACATTTCCTTGCCTTCCTCCGCCTGGTTTGTCCTTCATCTCCTTTATGAAGGACATTTCCTTGCCTTATTCCGCATGGTTTGTCCTTCAATTGAAAAAAGGACTGTCCTTTACTGTAATGGACAGCCCCTTGCAATTTTTGTTTCTGTACGTTAATTCCTTACTATTACAATTCGATTGATTCTCCTGCAGCTAGTGCTTTCCCTTGGCCATTTGATAAACGAGCCGCAAATGCTTCAGGGTCTTGCTCAATGACAGGGAACGTATTGAAATGAATAGGCACCACCTGCTTAGCTTGCACCCACTCTGCTGCTAAAGTCGCATCTTCAGGTCCCATTGTAAAGTTATCTCCAATTGGTAAGAACGCAACATCAATCGAATGACGCTCACCAATCAGCTTCATATCTGAAAACAGTGCCGTATCCCCTGCGTGATAGATGGTTTTATCTTCTGCGGTAAATAAAATTCCACTTGGCATACCGGTATAGACAATTCTTTGGTTCTCTTCTTCCGTATAAGAAGAACCATGGAACGCTTGTGTTAGCTTCACCTTACCGAACTCAAACGTATGCGCCCCACCGATATGCATCGGATGTACATTGACACCTTGCCAGCCTAAGTATGTGGCTAATTCAAACGGGGCAACAACCAATGCATCATTTTTCTTCGCTAGTTCAACTGTATCGCCGACATGGTCGTTATGTCCATGCGTTAGTAAAATCACATCAACCTCGACATCTTCTGCTTTAAGATAGCACTGTCCGTTTCCTGTAATAAAAGGATCGATGATAATGTTTGTACCGTTCGTTTCGATTGCGACAACCGAATGACCATGATATGTAACTTTCATTACTACGTCACTCCTCTTTATCGTTATATCATTCACCTTACTCTCTTTGCTATGTGACCTACAAATTCCTGCATAGAGGAAAATTTTTTGGAACTAGAACCTTCAATCAGTAGCGATGAAAATGAATGAGTAAGGATGATTCTAATATGCTTGAACAATGAATAGCTAGATTAGCTTATTCGCTCGACCCTTACCGTGGAAACAATTGCGATTGCTTGTAAAAGCCCAAAACAGGCTTTCACCGCATTCTCCATTGTTTCCACTACGTCGACTACCGTCGTCGCAAACGGTTAACACCGTTTGGGGTCTCACTACTCTACAAAGTCTCTACTCTCTCTTTTTTAAGGTGATACGAACGGTGGTTGGGGGATACACGAAGGTAGTGCCCGCTTTTTGTTGAAATAATTCAAATGCAATCGTTTCGCCCCGATATCGTACACCCCTAATGGCGCACTCCGTACCCTTTTCCACCACCTTGAAGCAACTTCTCCTCCTCAGTGTACAACCCTCATATTCAATCAAAGGCGGCGCGAGTAAGCCTACTTCTTCGATGATTCACCCTGCTGGCGCACTCCGTACCCTTTTCCACAACAAAAAGGAGGCTCTCCTACCTCCTCATCGTTTACTTCGTCATTAAAGATGCTGCATCACTATAGGCGAGATCATGCGCTTGTGCGACGGCCTGATACGTAACATAGCCATCCAATGTATTGATCCCCTTATATAATGCCTGATTATCTTGACACGCTTTCTTATACCCTTTATTCGCAATTTGCAATGCATATGGAATCGTCACATTCGTTAAGCCGAGCGTTGACGTTCGCGGCACGGCTCCAGGCATATTAGCAACAGCATAATGCAAGACCCCATGTTTTTCATAGGTCGGATTGTCATGCGTTGTAATCCGATCAGACGTTTCAAATATACCACCTTGGTCAATCGCAACGTCAACGACAACAGAGCCATATGACATTTGTTTGACCATATCTTCTGTTACGAGACGTGGTGCCTTTGCCCCTGGTATAAGCACTGCACCAATCACTAAGTCGGATTCTTTCACCGCTTCAGCAATTGTCATCGGATTTGACATGATCGTATTAATATCTGTTCCAAAAATATCATCCAATTCACGCAAACGCTCCGGGTTTAAATCTAGGATCGTTACATCCGCTCCAAGCCCCATGGCGATTTTCGCAGCATTAGTGCCGACGACCCCACCGCCAATGACTGTGACTTTTCCACGTTTAACTCCAGGAATACCGGATAACAGCACTCCCTTACCACCTTTTGACTTCTCTAAAAATTGTGCCCCGATTTGCGAGGCCATGCGCCCAGCTACTTCACTCATAGGTGTTAATAACGGTAATGATCCATTCGGCATTTGCACCGTCTCATAAGCGATTCCGATCACCTTTTTTTCAATTAACGCTTTGGTTAGCTCCGGCTCTGCTGCCAAATGCAAATACGTAAAAAGGATTAACCCTTCGTGAAAGTAATCATACTCCTCTGGAAGTGGTTCCTTCACTTTCATAACCATATCCTTCGTCCAGGCTTCTTTGGCTGTCTCTACAATTTTAGCTCCAGCATCAATATAGTCCGCATCGGTAAATCCAGAGCCTAAACCAGCTCCAGACTCAATATAAACTTCATGTCCTTGAGCGGTTAACGTTATAACCCCTGCAGGTGTCATTGCCACACGGTTTTCATTGTTTTTAATTTCAGTTGGTACGCCAATTCTCATCCAAACCCCTCCTTTTTTATAGTTTAGCTCTTTTTTATCATCGGAAAGAGTTGATTAAGGTTCCCATACCCATGTATATAAGTCGCCCTCACCATTTCGCCAACGCACATCAAGACGCTCTAAATTTTGAAAACGCTTTGCCTTTAACACTGTTACCATATCCTCAATTTCAGCATCCTCCGAAATTTTAAGAAGCTCAGCCATGTTTTCAACCTCTTGCTTTGCTCGCTGGTCTTTTATGACTCGCTCACCGACCTCATATTCATATTTTTCAGGGCTATCATATTCCCATTCATGAATCGTTCCATCTTCAACAACTGTGATTCGGAGTGAAAAATGCTCCATTAATTCAGTAGCTAGCACAGTTGGGGCCAAAAGAAAACTCACCATACCAATGACGATAATCCAAGTTTTTTTCATTTCATTCACCTCTAGTTTTATGATGCGATGAAATGATTTTCTTTATACGTTTTACTTGGAAGGATTACCAAAAATAACTAACAGTCAATCTTTATGTACTAACTTCGATGACGATGAAGAACGTCTACTCCACCAGTCACTTCCATGACTGTCCCTGTCAGCATGTCGGCGTCTTCAGCACATAAAAAAGCAACAGACCGGGCGATATCCTCACCAGTCCCTGGCCGACCAATCGGTGTTTCATTGTCATCAACTCGTCTCGCTTCAGCGATTGAAGCCTCTTTCATATCCCCGATAATATTGCCCGGTGATACCATGTTAACCGTAATCCCGTGTTCAGCCTCCTCAATTGATACCGTCTTCATTAATGAAACAAGCCCAACCTTCGCTGCCCCATAAGCCGAGCGATAGATCCAGGCTGGAGCATGATCAGCCCCTTGAAACCCATATGTAATAATTCGGCCATATTGCTGCTTACGCATAATCGGAATCACTTGCTTTAATAAATGAAAAACGGCACTTAAGTTCCCTTCAATCATTTCGTACCATTCTTCTTCTGTATAATCGATCAATTTCTTTCGTTCAAAAATATAGGGACCAGCGTTGTTAACTAAAACATCAATCCTTCCAAATCGCTCGTACGCTTGCTCAACGAGTGCTTTAAGATCCTCTTTTTTAGTCACATCCCCTTGTACAAATTGTATCCGTCCCAGTTCATGCTCCCATTCCTTCTTTAATCTTTCTACAGCGTCAATATCACTTCGGTAATTAATGGTTATCGAGTACCCTTCTGTCAAAAGTTTTTCAGTTACTTTTTTCCCTAACCCTTTTGATCCAGCTGTAATTAAGGCGTGACGCATAAAAAAATCCCCCTTCCGCAAGATAGCTGAAGATTTTTCACTTATTATGATGATACTATGTTTATGGAAATTAGTACAAAAACTTGACCTACTCTTAATTGCCACTCCGATACATTTTTATGCTCAAACGGTCGGTTTCATGCTGTTCTCAAATTAAGCACCATCCATTAAAAAACTAAAAAGCTGCCATAGATACACCTATAGCAGCTAAACATACATCTTCTCGACTCATATTGAACAAGTCAATCCGTCTGATCATTTAACCCATCGATTGGCGTAATTTGATCACTTGTTCCTTCATGATACATATCAATTAGTTGCTGGCGAACAAGAGCTTCTCCATCTTCATCATAAATGATGCCTTGAAATTTAGGATCTTTCAAGTGTAGCACCCCCTCAACACGATACGACATATCAATTATATTATTAACATTTTTTGAAAGTTTATGACAAAGCATTATTATGAAACGGCTTTCATGGTATAATGTGGGTGTAACGAACTATTGATTACTGGGGGAATGAACAATGGGGAAAACGTATGAAACAATACTTATAGCAGTTGATGGTTCACAAGAAGCAAAAAATGCGTTACAGAAAGCGTTCGATGTTGCTAAAACCGATGAAGCAAAACTCATTATTGCTCACGTTATCGATACACGGACATTTGCAACCGTTGAACAGTATGACCGAACCGTTGTCGCTCGAGCAGAAAAATACGGAAAAGAGCTACTAGAACAATACAAAGCAGAAGCTGAAGAAGCCGGACTTTCAAATGTAGAAACCGTTCTTGACTTCGGTTCACCCAAAGTGAAAATCTCAAAAGAAATCGCAACAAATCTCGAAGTTGACCTCATTATTACAGGGGCAACAGGATTAAATGCCGTTGAACGATTATTAATTGGTAGCGTTTCTGAATATATCACTCGTCACGCACATTGCGATGTTCTTATTGTACGCGGAAAATAACGATAACATTAAATAGAAAAAAGGCTTTAACTTTTACGTTAAAGCCTTTTTTCTGCGATGACTCCCTCAGCTTTTTCAAGGGCTTTTTTCACCTGTTCAAACCCTGTTCCACCTGCACTATTCCGGCGAGCAACAACTGTTTTTGGCTGCAACACTTCATAAATATCCTCTGCAAATAATTCACTTGCTTGTTTATAATCACTAAACGGAAGGTCTAGGAGGAAGATTCCTTTTTGGATACATAATAATACGAGCTTACCAACAACTTCATGAGCCTCTCGGAAAGGCAAGCCTTTATTTGCCAAATAATCCGCTAACTCGGTCGCATTCGAGAAATCAGCGTTCGTTGCTGCTTCCATCGTCTCTTTCTTCACCGTCATCGTTTCGATTATTCCAGTGAAGATTTTTAACGAGCCTTTGACAGTAGTTACAGCATCAAACATCCCTTCTTTATCTTCCTGCATATCTTTATTATAAGCAAGCGGGAGACCTTTTAAAATCGTTAACAACGAAAAGAGACTACCATAGACACGGCCTGTTTTCCCGCGAATTAATTCTGCCATATCTGGATTTTTCTTTTGTGGCATGATACTTGATCCTGTAGCAAACGTATCATCAATTTCAATAAAGTTAAATTCTTGCGATGACCACATAATTAACTCTTCACACAAACGTGATAAGTGCATCATTAGCATCGATGAGCTGCTTAAAAACTCTATGATAAAATCACGATCACTTACCGCATCTAAGCTGTTTTCATAAATGCCATCAAACCCTAACAACTCTGCACTATAATGACGATCGATCGGGAACGTCGTCCCTGCTAGTGCCCCTGCCCCTAACGGTGAAACATTGACACGCTTAAGACTGTCTTGGTAACGGTCATAATCTCGATCAAGCATCCAGAAATAAGCCATTAAATGATGGGCAAACGACACCGGTTGCGCGCGCTGTAAATGCGTGTAGCCAGGGATTAACGTTTCTACATTTCCTTTTGCCTGCGTCAGCAACGCCTGTTGTAACGCTTTTACTTCTACTAGAATTTCTTCAATTTGGTTACGTAAATAAAGATGCATATCGGTTGCAACTTGATCATTACGGCTACGCCCCGTATGTAATTTCCCACCGACTGGTCCAATTTCATCAATTAATAACTTCTCAAGATTGAGATGGATATCTTCATTTTGCACAGAAAATTCTAGTTCTTGTTTCTTTGCTTTTTCAAGGAGTGTCTCAAGACCACCGGTAATGGTTGTTACTTCTTCACTTGTTAGGATGCCTGTTTTCCCTAGCATTTTAACATGCGCTAAACTACCTTGAATATCTTCTTCAACTAGCTGCTGATCGAAGCCGATTGATGCCCCAAAGGCATCAACCCACTCCTCAGCTGTTTTGGTAAATCGACCGCCCCACAGTTTCGTCACTACTGTTTGACCTCCTTCTTCGTATTAACCATGCTATGCACTTGTGTTGGAAGTCCCCAAAGTTGTGTAAATCCAACAGCTGCACCGTGATTGAATTCATCATCGGTCGTGTATGTCGCAAGCTTCTCGTTATATAATGAATACTCTGATTTACGCCCTTCGATAATCGCATTTCCTTTAAACAGTTTCACACGTACTTTACCAGTAACCGTTTTTTGTGTTTCTTTTAAGAATGCTTTTAGTGCATCATTTAATGGTGAGAACCACAATCCATTATAAATGACTTCTTCAAGTTTTTGTTGAATCATTGGTTTAAAGTGAGCCGTTTCGCGCACAAGACAAATGTCCTCTAATTCTTTGTGTGCTTTAATCAGTGTAATCGCTGCTGGGCACTCATACACTTCACGAGACTTAATCCCAACGAGTCGGTTTTCAACATGGTCAATTCGTCCAACACCATGCTCACCAGCAATCTTATTTAAATCTGTAATAAGCTGATCAAATGATGGATATTGTTTTCCATCTAATGCTACTGGCTTCCCTTCCACAAAATCAATTTCTAAAATTTTCGGTGTATCAGGAGTTTTTTCAATTGGATTTGTTAAATCATAAGCATCTTCTGGTGGTGTTGCCCATGGATCTTCTAAGATTCCACATTCATTTGCTCTTCCCCATAAGTTTTGGTCAATTGAATATGGGCTATCTTTACCAATTGGTACTGGTACATTATGCAGTTTTGCATATTCAATTTCTTCTTCACGAGACCAGCTCCACTCACGAACCGGAGCAAAGATTTCTAAATTCGGATTAAGGGCTGCAAATGATACTTCAAAACGAACTTGGTCATTCCCTTTCCCAGTACATCCGTGTGCCACTGCATCAGCACCTTCTTGCTCAGCCACTTCAACTAGCTTCTTTGCAATGAGCGGTCGCGATAATGCCGACACGAGCGGGTATTTATTTTCATACATTGTATTGGCATACAACGACGGTAATACAAATTCATCAGCAAATTCTTGCTTCGCATCAATAACAACAGATTTAATCGCACCTACTGATAATGCTTTTTCTTTAATAAAATCTAAATCTTTTCCTTCACCTACGTCTAAACATACAGCAATAACATCATATCCTTGTTGCTGTAACCATTTAATTGCCACTGATGTATCAAGACCTCCTGAATACGCTAAAACAACTTTTTTCTGACTCATAATGAACCATCCCTCCAAAATATCCTATGTGAATATAAATACTTGAATTATAATTTTTATACATTGTTAATCGAGATAAAAGAGGTATTTACTAAACCTCTTATTTTGTGATGAACCATGTAATTGAATAAGTATTAATTTATTATTCACTACTTTAACAACTATCTTGCTGTTTGGCAATACTTATTCATAAAAAAGTATAAAAATAAATATCCGTTTTTTTCTAAAAGTCCAATGCCCCCCCTTTTTCTGCCTATGTATAAACACCTTTTTACTATTCATACGAAAATAGGTGATCGTTTGTTACAATTCTATCGGTTGTAAAATTCGATGTTGTCATTCATTTTCTGATTATTCTCATGTACAATAACAATAAGGAGTGAGGGATTAGCATGGATTATGAATTTATCTTAGATGAGCGATTAGGAATCTCAATACCACACTTATATAAGCAGTGGAGTCAATATTCACTTGAAACACAAGCCGATATCTTGCTTCGGTGGGAGTCGATTCGTGGCTCGATCCCCGATAAAGTAGAAGAACTAGAGGCAGAAATTAATCGTAAACAAGCGCAGTTAAATGTGGAAGAAAACTTTCAAGTGTCTTGCCAATTAAACCTTGAAATTGCTGAACTTGCATCGATTATTAATGATTTATGGATTTGGTACCGCATCGATCAGGATGTAAGTGCTACACCCGTTCACCAATAACAGTATGCAATATGTATCCACTGTTGGTGGCCATCCGACCATCAAAAAGACCACAATGTTACTATTTGTGGTCTTTTCTTGTTTTATTCATATTTTTCTAGCAGAAACCTCTTTTGATAAAATCGATGAGCAAACTCTGTTACTTGTCGTGTAAATTGATAATTCATCGACGCTCCGAAAGCCATGCCAATGAGCGGTACTCCTTGAATGAGTTTCTTTCTAAGTAGCACGATAAGCATCGCCTTCAACACTTGATTTGCTGGTTGCTGTAGCCACGTAAGCTCAGTTACTGTTTCATCACCTTCATAAAACCAAGTATCTCTGTTTGTCTGTTCACTTACTTCAGCTTCTAATTGATCCCATGCCTGCTTCTGTAGCTCTCTTGGCAAGGACGCTGCATGAAAGACTTTCAATGCAACCATCATCTCATATGGTCGTTTCAAATCATAGCCATAGGTCATCGCAATCAGTTGTACCGATCGTAAATTAATGAAAAATAGTGCGGGAAGGTCTGTACCTAGTAACAAAACGCCTCCCATCCCAGACAATCCTCCCTGGCCAAAGGATAGTAGCCGTTGCTTGGCAACTTGTTGTTGCGCAATAAAATTTAATTGCGCCATGTTCAATTGCTTTAAATCAGAAACATCCTCAATCTCCTCGTTAAAAACGCGCGCTTGGTCAATCAAACGGCTTTTTGCGTCCTGATGATACCTAGAATGCTGGATCATTGCATGTAGATGAAATAACAAACGATCAACCGTCTCAAGAACTTTCGTTTGACGCTTTTTCCCAAGCTTTTCAAAACTAGAGTTGAGTAGTTTTTTGTACGTACGTTCAAAATCGGTTGCCTCTATATTTATAAATTGTTCTTCCCATTGTAAAACCTCATTCCAAACCTTCACTTCACGATCTGTCCAACTCAACGGATCCAATCCCTCCTTTAATGATGACTTACTTGCTGCTTCTGCTTTCCTGCTTGATACATTTGAAGCATGGTCACAAGACGTTGTTCAACGAGGCCAAACACCGTCCCATCTGGGAAATGCCCTTCCTCATCTCTCATTCCAGATGATACTCCTGTTAACAGCTCAATCCCTTCCTGAACCGTCCTCACCGCCCAAACGTGAAACATGCCATTTTGGATCGCTTCGATCACTTCGTTTCGCAGCATTAAATTCTTAACATTTTGTACTGGAATCATGACACCTTGTTCACCAGTAAACCCATTCGCTTTACACGTATAATAAAAACCTTCAACTTTTTCATTCACACCACCGATTGGTTGGATGTCACCCCATTGATTTACCGAGCCTGTAACCGCAATTCCTTGTTTTATCGGCAGTTGGGCTAATAAGGATAATAAAGCAAATAACTCTGTACTTGATGCACTATCACCATCAATTGTAGCATACGATTGTTCAAACGTAATACTAGCTGATAACGGTAATGGTTTGTTCTGTGCAAATTCTCCTTGCAGATAACCTGTTAATGTTAATAAACCCTTAGCATGAAAGGGACCACTTAAATAGGATTCACGATCAATGTTAACAATTCCTTTTTGTCCAAGAAATGTTCGTACGGTAATTTTGTTTGGCTGACCAAAACGATAATCACCAGTATATAAAACAGACAATCCATTGATTTGACCAATAACTTCGCCATCTGTATGAATCATGATCGTCCCATCTTCAATCGATGCTTTAATCTTTTCTTCCTGTTCCCATCGGTCCAACTAAAAATAAATTATAACCATCTTTACGAACATTTAGACCGAAATCAATCGCTCGAACCGCTCGATCTTGACCGATAATTCTGTTAATTGCTGGACTTCTTTTGTCGTTTCAAATGGAAAATTCCTATGATTATAACGTGCCGCTAATTGATCATTTTGTACGCGCAGTGCGTCTATTAAATGCTGCTTCTTCATGTGATAACCCCCTTAGGTCCCCTTACGAGTTTATGACTATTTTACTCGGAGAACGATACTCGGGACTATGATCTGTGACACAATTTACCAAATAATCATAAAGATGTAACAATTTTCCGAAGGATTTTAAAAATCTGTCCAAAAAGGAGTGTTTTTTCCTTATTTGAACAGATAGATCTCATCTTATGAATAAAGAGTTTCTGTAAATGGGAAAAGGAATAAGGTTCCTTCACCTCATCCAGCAGGTTCCGCCCTTATCCTTTATAAATTCTTCGTTTTAGCATCGGTGAATAATTCCACTCATCAGCTCCACTCTCATTGACTGCCTGCATCGCATTCATTTTGGCATCGATTTGATCAAGATAATGAAAGAATACGGCTGCTGGCGTTTTCCCAGAGACTGCACTCCCCCACCCCCAATCGACATCACCATGATGGCTCAAAATGCAATGTTTCACAGCTGCTATATCTGGGTCATCCGAAGCAAAGCCAAGCTCCCTCGCTGCGTCGTTAATCATCTCAATCCCTAAGATAATATGGCCCATCAATTCACCTTCTGTTGTATATTCAGGAGCAATTGGGTCACTCAGTTCTTTTATTTTTCCAATGTCATGTAACATACATGTCGCAAGCACATGGTCTTTATTGACGAACGGGTATAACGACAATAATTGCACCGCTCCATGACATAGCGTGACGATGTGTTCAAGCAACCCCGCATAATAAGCATGGTGAAGTTTCTTACCTGCAGGGATTGTCGTAACTAAATCACGAACGTTCTTATCGCCAAACAAGCGCTTGATGATTTGCGCCAATTGGGGCGATTCGATTTCATCAATAAATAAACGAAGATCATGCCATAGCTCTTCTCTCGACACATTTGCATGAGGGATTAAATCAACTAATTTTACTGGATCGTCCTCTACGGCTAAACGAATTCGCTGAATGTTTAATTGCTTTTGATTGCGGTAAAAATGAACGATCCCTTCCACCTTTACGACTGCTTTTTTTTGAAGTATTTCTTTTTGCTGTGCCGTGATATCCCATAATTTAGCTGTTATTGTCGTCTTACGATCAACCAAGACAAAATCGAGATATTCACTACCATTCGCAGCCACTTTTAGGACTCGATCTTTTATAATAAAAAATCCGACGACCCGCTCTCCCTCTTTCTTTTCATTGAGTGTAGTCAATCGAAACTCCCCCATTATCGGTTAATCTAATTAAATTGTATGCGAACGTCTAATGAAAAGCAAAAAACACCGCTTAAGGGTAAGCGATGTTTCCTGCGTGGTTATTTCGATAAACGAACGGTATCCCTTGCAATCATAACCTCTTCATTCGTTGGGATGATTAACACTTTTACTGGCGAATGCGGGTAATTAATAAAGGCTTCTTGACCACGGACTTTGTTTAATGCAGGATCCCAATACACGCCCATGAACTCTAATCCACGTAAGACACGCTCACGAATGACATCACTGTTTTCTCCAATTCCAGCAGTGAAGACAATAGCATCGACACCAGACATGCGAGCAGCATATGAACCAATGTACTTATGGATTCGAGACGTAAATACTTCTAATGCTAGTTCCGCACGCTCATTCCCATCGTTTGCTTCTTGTTCAATGTCACGTAAATCACTTGAAAATCCAGATACACCTAGTAGGCCACTTTTCTTATTTAGGGTGTCTAACACTTCGTTGGCATCTTGTCCCGTTTTCTCCATAATATAAGGAATTAACGCTGGGTCAATGTTCCCAGAGCGAGTCCCCATCGTGACACCAGCTAGTGGCGTAAAGCCCATTGACGTATCAATCGATTTTCCACCATCAATCGCCGCAATACTTGCGCCATTTCCTAAGTGACAAGATAAAATGCGAAGTTGCTCAATTGGGCGGCCTAATAGCTCAGCTGCGCGTTCTGATACATATTTATGTGATGTTCCATGGAAACCATATTTTCGAATACCAAACTTTTTATAGTAATCATAAGGAAGACTATATAAGTACGATTGTTCTGGCATTGTTTGATGGAAAGCAGTATCAAAGACAGCTACAGCTGGCACCGATGGTAGCACTTCTTTAAATGCCTTAATTCCGGTGATATTTGCTGGATTATGTAATGGTGCTAGCTCCGATACTTCTTCAATCCCTTTTAAGACTTCATCTGTAATTAAAACAGAGTCGTTAAACTTTTCGCCACCATGAACAACGCGGTGTCCAATCCCTTCAATTTCATCAAGTGATGAAATGATTCCAAAGTCAGTTAATTTATCTAGTAAATGCTTAACAGCAACAGAATGATCTGGGATATCGAAGGTTTCTGTTTTCTTTTCGCCGTCCACTTCAATTGTAAAAACCCCATCATTTAAACCGATTCTTTCAACGAGACCTTTTGTTACGACTGTCTCTTCTGGCATGTTTAATAATTGGAACTTTAACGAGGAACTACCTGCATTAATCGCGATAATTTTTGCCATTGTTTTACATCTCCTTTTAGCGAATGTATTGCTAATTAACATAGAAATAAACAAATAGATTGCTTTTTCTCATATCATTTTCCTAATATACCTTTTCATTTAAGCACCAAAATCTTCATTTTTCAAGAATTACACCCAATTTACTCTCAGATACTCCCAAATTCTTTATATTCAGACATGAATGCGCTTTATACTTATACTACCTTTACTTTGTCCGTTATTGTGTTCTTTTAATCACATCAACTTGGCGAGTACATCACCTTATCTTGGTGTCCTCTATCTTCCTTTTCGTATAAAAAGTAAGTCAAGGTATAAAAAAAGAACCAACATTTGTTGGTTCATTCACCTTTATTGACGTCAATGTGTAATTCTTGTTCAAACCAATCATCGATTCGTTTAATCATATCCGCTAAGGCTTGTTTATTAGAAAAAGAAGGGAGCTCAGCCATTAATGCTTGACGTGGTGTGATGACATTCTCACCTTTCTTTTGTAGCATGAAAATACTTTTTGCTTGCTGTTCAGATTTAAACATCGAAGGCGGTAACTGTAGAAGTCCGTGAATAACCGCATGCTCTTTAATAAAGTCATTAAGGGCAGGAGCTTCTTCACTTGAAAATAAAAAGTTAGGAATGATAAAGATAAGAAAGCCACCTTCTTTGACGCTATTTATCGATTGTTCAATGAGAAGATGATGACTGTAAGAATGACCTTGTTTTGCTTTGAGTTGATAGCCTTCAGCAATATCGTCATTCGGATAATAGCCAACTGGTAAATCTGAAACGACGAGATCCACTGGTGAAAGATGAATCGGGCGAATACTATCTTGATGGAAAAATCCAACTTCACGTGCTTGCAAGTTTGTGCTTACAAAAGCTAACTTCAATAATGTCTCATCAACCTCAAAGCCATAGCTTCGCACCTGACTTGGTGATTGATTAATGATCGCAGACAGCAAATTGGCTGTTCCAACAGCAGGATCTAAAAGCGAAATCCTCTCTTGACCGCTCATGACCTTATTAACGAGATAGCTTACAAATAAGGCAACGCCATCAGGAGTCATCGCGTGATGCGGTTGGGTTGCTTCTTTCATCCCTTTTAAAACTGCCAACTGGAACACTTTACGAACTGTTTCTGCTTCAAGCTCCACATCCTGCAATGGCGACAACAGTGATTTTACACGCTCATTAACGCCTTCGGATGTCTCAACGACGACCTCCCCCTGGAATAGACTCTCGCCGGCTTCTGCTAGAGCTTCTAAATAAGTAACTTGTAAATCCTCCTGAATGAGTGATGCCATATCATCGATGGCGGTAAATAACTTCTCAACATCTATCGCTGCTTCCACTAAAACCCTCTCCTTTTATGATTGAACTGTTCTAAATTGTAACAAAAAAATGTAATAAGTAAAGAAAAGCCCCCGGTGTCTTACACCGAAGGCTTTTCGTATCATCATTGCTTAGTTTGCTGCTTTTGCCGCCTCAACTGCTGCTTCGTAGTTTGGGTGGTCTGTTGCTTCAGGAACATACTCAACATATGTTACTTTATCATTGCTATCTACAACAAACACGGCACGAGTGAGCAGACGTAATTCCTCAATCGCTACACCATATGCTTTTCCGAATGAAAGCTCACGGTGATCAGAAAGTGTTTCAACGTTTTCAACGCCAGCTGCTCCACACCAACGCTTCTGTGCAAATGGTAAGTCTACACTTACCGTTAACACTTTTACGTTATCTAACTTCGCAGCCTCTTCATTAAAACGACGTGTCTGTGCATCACAAACACCAGTATCGACTGAAGGAACAACACTGATTAAACGAACTTGCCCTTTTGAATCAGCTAATGTTACCGGAGAAAGATCATTTGCTAACACAGTAAAATCAGGTGCTTGATTCCCTACGCTAACTTCATTCCCTAATAATGTGACCTGATTGCCTTTAAACGTTACATTTGCCATCGTGAATCCTCCCTGAATTTAATAATATATGTACAGTGTTAATACTAGACCTCTTTTCAGACTTTTTCAACAAAAATGCTTGGAAAAAGAAGAAAATGGGTTAATAGTTTTTACTTAACCCATTTTATAACCCTTCAAACCTTCTTTTTCCTTTTTAAGAAATTTTGTTAAACGGGAGGATTATCATCATCTTGCGTTGGATTTTGATTCATCGTTGATGTTGTCGTTGTTTGGGTGCTTGTTTGCTGATTTGATTGATTGTTTCCTACCATTTGTTGGATTTTCTCAATCACTTGTGGCGCAAAGTCTAATAACTTCTCATACAGGTGCGTATTGCCATCGATATGAATCATTTTAACACCTGATCCATTAACAACTAGAAATGCAATTGGTGTAATTGATACACCACCACCACTACCACCACCAAAAGGCGCTTCCGGTGGGTTTTGATTATCTTCTACCGTAAACTGACTTCCACCTGCTGCAAACCCGAATCCAACTTTCGATACAGGTAAGATTACACTACCGTCAGGTGTCTCAACAGGATCACCGACGATCGTATTTACGTCTACCATTTCCTTTAGGTTTTCCATGGCCGTCATCATTAGACCTTGAATTGGATGTTCAGACATCGTTATTCCTCCTTCTATACATTCGCATTTTTCTCAGCTGATTGGAATAGGGGTGGCCGCCTTCTCCAATGCCTAACGATCATAATCGTTGCGACAATAGCATGCCCGATTCGAAAAGAAATCATACATGTCATGTTCGTATAAGAAGCTTGTTGATTGTAGGTCGGATCAATACTAACCTTTGGGTTTTGCTTTAACCTCATATAATGTGAGAGAATCCCAACAATTGCCCCCTTCAAACTCCAGCCCATACCTACGATCATTCCTGTTTGCGCCGCATCCCCTAGCCCAAGTTGACTTCGCCATTCAAACTTATGAATAGAAATATGCCGCATAAACCGTTTGACGATTTGATGAAATCCAATTACATGCTGCAAAAAATTTTTTAAGTCTGATATGACATCAAGAATTTTTTGAGGCGTGATTTTTACATCCTTTTTCTGTTTCGTCGTCGCGATCTTTTGCTCTTCCTTGACGACGATCGAGGCTGAATCTTCATCGATTTTAATTAACGGTGCCTTAAAGGTATAAGAGATAAATTTCCATACCCTCACCGTAATTTTAAATTCGTCGTCATCTTTATTATGGAAGTATGAGATTGATATATGTAATTTTGTAACGAAAACGAGAAAAAACAAAATCAAAATAATGACTATTGTCCACATAATCCAATTCATTTTCCAAGCCCTTCCTTTCGATTACCATTATCACCACCTTCGCAAAAAAATAAACCTGTTAGCAAAAGCTAACAGGTTTATCGTTCATGAATCACATACGTATCAGCGATCATGTCATGAATGCCTTGTTTTTTCGTTGAAAAGGCTACTGTAAGGTAAAGAAGTGACATGAAGAAAAACACTTGATGAATAAATCGACCAATGACCTCCCGGAAAATGACCGCTGACCATGTCAACGTTTCGTTTTTAGCGACTACTCTCATTCCAAACACTGTTTTTCCTAATGTTTGCCCCCTAAGCTTTGTTAAAAGCACAAAATAAGCGAAGCCAACAATCGCTGTTAAGATCGCTTCAAGAGTAAAAAACCGTAAAACAGTCGTAGTCGTCAACTCTTGCCAGCGGATGAGCGGTGTCACAAGGATGCTATTCAAACTAAAAACAACGACCGCGTCAAATAGAAATGCCCATAAGCGCATCCAAAACCCAGCAAATTGATAACCTTCTTGTTTTTCTGCTTCCTCAATAATCTTTGTTTCGAGCTGTTCATCATTCATCGTATGGTCCATTGATAGCCTCCCCTCCCTAATTTGTATAGAGATACATGAGTGTTGGTGAATTTGATTCTTTTACTAATTGTTTTAATCCAAACAGCTCTTGGTTTGGTAAAAATTGTGCTGCTGACATCGTAAAGAGCTGCCCAAACCCAAGTGCACTTTCATATCGAACAACATCTAATTGGCCTAACCCAATATCTTCTCGTAACAATTCAATTGTGTCCTCTAAACTTCCTAATTCATCAATTAAACCTAACTCTTTCGCTTGAGAACCACTATAGATGCGCCCATCTGCAAGCTCACGAACCCGTTCTTCAGATAAATTGTCTCGACCATCTGCAATGACTTGAACAAACTGGTCTTGCATTTCATCAACCATCGCCTGGAGAAGTTGACGCTCTTCATCTCTCACTTCCCGTGTTGGTGACATAATATCTTTATAGGGACCACTTTTTATCGTTTCGATCTTAATTCCAAACTCCTCTGCCAGTTCCGCTACATTGACCGATTGCATAATCACACCTAAAGACCCGGTAATCGTTGCTGAGTTAGCAACAATTCTATCTGCCGGTGCAGAGATGTAATAGCCGCCAGAAGCTGCTTGGCTTCCCATGGAAACGTAAATCGGTTTATCATATTCTTCTTTTATTTCAACAATTTTGTTATGGATTTCATCACTCTCTACGACTCCACCACCAGGCGAGTTGATTCGAATAATCATGCCTTCCACACTCGAATCCTCTGCAGCATGATCAAGCTTTGCTAGAAAGGAACGGTGCCGATACGAAACAGGGTCTAGAATTGACGTACCAACCCCTTCTTGTATTATCCCGTTTACATCAAGCACAGCAATTTTCCCGCGGCCATTACCGCGATCAATCGTTGATTCAACAAATGTTTCACCTTCATCAACCGGATCAAAAATCCCTTCTAGGTTACCAAACGCAACCATTGTCACAGCATTAAAAGCCACTGATCCTACAAATAACACAAGTGCAATGAACAGTGCTATCCAACGTTTTCTACTCATCTGTTCCACTCCTTTTTATGAACATGCGATCTTCCTCTGCTTACCTACTGTTTTAATGTCATGCCTACCATTGAAACCAAGACCTTTAAAAATAAGCTACCTTCATAAATCATACACCATAACCAGTGGACTTCTAGAGGATGGCACTCAAATTGTTCGGAAAATCTTACATTTTCTTTAAATAATTGTATGATACCATAACAAATGATATCCATTCATCTGTTTTCTGAGCACAAGAATGAAATCGTTACCAACTAGGGAAACATAATCGTTAAGTACACAACAAAGGAGTTACATACTATGCAAAATCGAAAACAACTATACTTCTCTCACAAACAAACACCTGAACTAGCCAAAGTCGTCGAACCGTTAAAAGAACGCGCAGAAAAGGAAGGCTTTACGATTGTCTCTAACTATCGTCAAGCTGATATTATTGCAAGCATCGGTGGGGATAATGCGTTTTTGCAAGCCATCCAGAAAACAGAATTTAAAGAGGATAGTCTCTATGTTGGTATCAGCCTTGATAACCTTGGCTTTTATACCGATTTCCATATTAACGATACTGACCATTTAATGTCCTCAATTGCTAATGATGAAGTTGAAGTCCGTCGCTATCATACTCTCGAAGTAACCCTTGATAACGAATCACCATTTTATTGCTTAAATGAATGCTCATTGCGATCAAATGTGATCAAAACGTTCGTCATCGATGTCTATATTGATGATACATACTTCGAGACGTTTCGCGGTGACGGGATGATTGTTTCCACACCTAGTGGTAGCACGGGGTACAATAAATCGGTTCGTGGTGCAATAGTTGACCCTCGAATCCCTTCGATGCAAGTGAGTGAAATTGCATCTATCAACAACAATGACTATCGGACGCTAGGAACGTCATTTATCCTAAGTGAGGATCGTCAGTTAAAATTAAAAATTGTCCAAGATGGGAATGATCATCCGATTATTGGAACTGATAATGAAGCATTAAGTATTCGACACGCACACGAACTACGTATTCGTCTAGCTGATAAAAACATTAAAGTGCTTAAGTTAAAAAACAATTCATTTTGGGATAGCATTCAACGTAAATTTTTATAAAATCATAAAGAGGCTGGAACAAAAGGTTGGTTTACCTTTTGTCCCAGCCCTTTAATACTTAGGACAGAGTCATTTAGTTACGTTCATACATGATTGTATCATCAACAACTGTCATCTCTACCGTCGCATTTAAAATATCATCTTCTTGTACCGCAAATAAATCACGGTCTAAGGCTGTAAAATCAGCTACAAAGCCGGTCGCTATACACCCTCTCGTTTGCTCTTTTCCTATTGCGTACGCACTCCCTTGAGTGAAAAGCTTAACAGCTTCATACCGTGATAGCTTTTGTTCTGGCAAGTAGCCTTGATGGTGTTGACCAGGCTTTTTGCGCGTAATCGACGCATGGATGCCTAGAAGCGGGTCAACAGGTTCGATCGGTGCATCAGACCCACCCGCACAATGTAGACCTTGATCAAGTAACGTTTTCCATGCAAATGAAGACTGAAGCCGTTCCTCGCCAAGACGTTCCTCAACCCAAGGAAAATCTGAAACAACAAAACGCGGCTGAATATCTAAAATAACTGGTAAATCTCTCATCCGTTTGACTAGATCTTCACGGATCACTTGGGTATGTATGAGGCGATCGCGTTGATGATCAACCTTTAACGGATGCGCTTCAATCGCAGTTAATGCGTACTCAAGAGCCAAATCACCAATCGTATGGATGGCAACAGGCATATTGTAGTGTCGGGCTTTTTTCACAAGTTGTTTGAGTTCAGTGAGCGGATGAATGGCGACTCCTTGTGTCGTTGGATCGTCATCATATGGCTCACTTAATAATGCCGTACGTCCGCCGAGCGCCCCATCAGCAAAAATTTTCATCGCTCCTAACTCAATATAGTCGTTTACGTCCCGGTTATCCGGGTAGGCAGCAGCCATATCGTCGACAACCTCATGATGAACGAGTAAATGGGCTCGGAACTTTGTTCTTGTCCCATCAATGACTTTTTTAAAAGCAGCTAACGTCCTCTCAAAGCCGCCATAATAATGTAAATCTTCGGTATGACCACCGACAAGCCCTTTACGAACCATATCCTTGACTGCCGTTGATAGCGCTTTTTCTATGTATGCTTCACTGACGGTTGGCACAACGGCTTTGACTAACTCTTGAGCATGGTCTAATAAATAACCCGTTGGTTCCTGGTTTTCATTACGAACAATCACACCACCAGTTGGCTCATTTGTATGTTTATCGATTCCAGCAAGTGTTAGGGCAGCTGAATTAGCAAGAATCGCATGACGACAAACCCTTGTAAGCATCATCGGATTGTTTGGTGCAATTTCATCAAGTTCATACCGATTAAAAATTTTCTGATCAGCAAAATTATTTTCATTCCACCCCTCACCAATGATCCAATCATCACTGCTAGCCTCACTCACCTTTTTACAGAGCAACTCCTTCATTTCATCTGCGGAATGAACGTTCGATAGATCCAATTGAATCAATTTTTCCCCGTGCATGATCATATGGAGATGGCTATCAACAAAGCCTGGATAGATATAAGCCCCCTTTACATCAATTTGTTTATCTATATGATCTGCATACGTGCTTATAAGCTCGTCTCTCGAACCAATGGCTTCAATTATACCGTTATCAACAAAAACAGCATCAACTGTTTCTCTCTCATCTCGTAGTGTATAAAAAGTCCCACCGTACCATAACGTACCCATAACGATCACCCTTTGCCTGTCTAATTATGTACTTCTTTATCGTGACAAAATCCATTTTGTTTTGCAAGCGCTTCGGCCACAAGGGTTATGATCTACCACTCTCATCCTTCATTAAAGCTAGAAAAAAAACAGGCTTGTCCCATTGACAAACCTGTTCGAACGTTCTTTTTTAATTTGTTTAATTACGCACGCGCTTTTTCTTGCTGACGTAATTCAATACGACGAATCTTACCTGAAGATGTTTTCGGTAGATCACTAACAAATTCAATCTTACGCGGATATTTATATGGCGCCGTTAAGGTTTTTACATGATCCTGTAGATCCTGAATGATGTTTTCTTTGTTGACATCATCAGGGTTACGTAAGACGATAAATGCTTTGACAACATTCCCACGGACTTCATCTGGACTTGCAACGACGGCACACTCTTTTACATCCGCATGCTTCGTTAACGCATCCTCTACTTCAAATGGTCCAATCGTATAACCTGAGCTAATGATAATGTCATCACTTCGACCCTCAAACCAGAAGTAACCATCCTCATCCATGCTCGCTTGGTCACCTGTCACATAGTAATCACCACGATACGCTGCTGCTGTACGTTCTGGGTCTTTGTAGTATTCTTTAAATAATGCTGGCGCGTCCTTATGAATAGCGATATCACCAACTTCACCTGGTTTCACAGGTTGGCCATCCTCATTAATAATTTCAACTTGGTTTCCTGGGGTTGGTTTACCCATTGATCCAGGTTTGATGTCCATCCCAAGCAAAGTTCCAACAATTAGTGTATTTTCCGTTTGACCATAGCCATCACGGACATCAACACCAAATGCCTCCTTAAACGTCTCAATCACTTGACGGTTTAGTGGCTCACCCGCTGATACCGTACTTCTTAAGTTTGGTACTGAAAACTCCTTAATTTCTTCAACCTTTGACATTAAACGATACTCCGTTGGTGTACAACAAAGTACATCAATTTCTTGATCTTGAAGGAGCTGCAAATACGTCTTAGGTTCGAATTTGCCATGATAAACAAAAGCTGTTGCCCCAACTCCAATCGTTGATAAAAACGGACTCCAAATCCACTTTTGCCAGCCAGGTGCTGCCGTTGCCCAAACTTTATCTCCTTCTTTCACATCTAACCACATTTTTGAAGCAACTTGCAAGTGAGCATACGCCCAACCATGAGTGTGCACAACTGCTTTAGGGTTCCCTGTTGTCCCTGACGTATATGGAAGGAACGCTGTTTCATCACGTTTTGTTTTTGCACCTTCATAGTAACCGCTTTCATTTCTAGCCAGTTCATCTAATGCGACCCAGCCTTCTGCTGAATTGCCGATAATAAATTTATGTGTAAGTGAAGGTGTCTCTTCATTAATCGCATCAACCTCTCCAATAAATTGGTGAAACGATACGACCGCCTTAGCTTCAGAGTGATTAATACGATAGCTTAAATCTTTGGCACGTAGCATCTCTGAACAAGGAATAATAACAAGTCCAGCTTTCAAACAAGCCAAATACGTAAAATACGCTTCGGGCAAACGTGGAAGTGTTAATAATATACGATCTCCTTTTTTTAAGCCCTGACTTAATAAAGCATTTGCTATTTTATTGGTCTGTTCGACCAGTTCAGAGTATGTAACCTCAATGTTCTCACCTTCATCATTGAGCCACTTAATCGCTAGCTTGTCCTCTTGGTTTGCATACTTTTCAACTTCTTGTGATAAGTTGTAAAACTCTGGTGCAATTAAATCTTCGCGCTTCATACATTTTCCCCCTCAGCAATTGTAGTCTCCCTATATTATACAGAAAAAAATAATTTTTTTGAATAATTAATTATAAAAAAATAAAAAATTATTAAAAAATATTAACCAAGTGGGAAAATGAAAAAATACAGAAAATGCGCAAGGCGCCCGATTGTCGGCGACGAGACCGAAGTGACCTCGAGCCGATGGCGCCTGAAGCTAGACAAAAAGGGAGCGGTACATACCGCTCCCTTACAGCCATATATTAAGGTTTTAATTATTGTTGTTGGAAACCATTCATTTGCTGTTGTGCAGTTCGTACAAGACGCTTCGTAATTTCTCCACCAACTGAACCGTTTGCACGAGATGTAGAGTCTGCACCTAGTTGTACACCAAACTCTTGAGCGATCTCAACTTTCATTTGGTCTAGTGCTTGCTCAACACCAGGAACTAATAATTGGTTGCTGTTGCTGCTGTTGTTGTTTGCCATTTGTAATCACCTCCTTTGTTACCTATATAGTGTGTACTTCAGCGAAAAGACATACTGATTTTTGATTGGTAATTGTTTCATTTTAAACTGAAACGAGAAAAGCCTTGGACTAAAGACGGTTACCGTTGGTCCAAGGCTTTCTTAAGACGATATTTTATTAAAATAACTCTTCAAAACTTTTGTCCACCGTTTGATTCGCACTGATTTCAATGACTTCCGTTCCTGCTACGGCTTCATCAATGTATGAATCATAGTCAACATATTGCTCAAACTTATTTGCATGCTCGCGCTTTGGCTTTGTTTTTGAATCCGGCGGCAAAAAGATCGTACAACAGTCCTCAAAAGGAAGAATAGACGTCTCATAGGTCCCTATTTTATGAGCAATATCTATAACCTCAACCTTGTCCATTGTAATCAGTGGTCGTAAAATCGGCAAGGTGGTTACTTCATTGATCGTATGCATACTTTCGAGTGTCTGACTGGCAACTTGTCCTAGGCTTTCTCCATTAACAATCGCTAGCGCCTGTTCTTTCGTCGCAATCGCTTCACTAATACGATACATCATTCGACGCATAATCGTCATTTCAAAATTACTAGGTACTTTTTCGTGAATATGCTTTTGCAAGTTCGTAAATGGAACAACATGTAAACGAATTGTTCCACCAAACGTTGCTAAAATTTTTGTGAGATCTTCCACTTTTTGCTTCGCACGTTCATTTGTGTATGGAGGGCTATGAAAATGAATCGCTTCAAGCGCAGCTCCACGCTTCATGGCTAAATAGCCAGCGACAGGGCTATCGATCCCACCTGAAAGCATGAGCATGACTTTTCCACTTGTGCCAACCGGCAGACCGCCCGCTCCAGCAATCGTTCCACAACTGATATATGTGGCACCTTCGCGAACCTCAACCTTTACTTCTACATCTGGGTGATGTACATCAACTGATAAATGATTAAGGTTCTTTAAAATATGGCCACCAATAAGCGGATTCAATTCTTGTGAATTAATTGGGAACGGTTTGTAAGCACGACGCGCATTGACTTTAAATGTCTTTGCATCAGCACCAGATGCTTGGAGTGCCCAAAGCGCCCCTTCTTGAATTTGTTCAATTTCATTTTCTACTTTTAATGCAAGACTTAACGATTGAACACCAAAAACATCTTTGACACGATCAATAATTGGTTCATGTGGTTCATCATTTAATTCAATGAACATTCGTCCAAATGTTCGTCTTACTTTGCAATTTGGAAATGGCTTAATTACAGCTTTAATATTCTTTTGTAGCTTTCGTTCGAACTCCGACCGATTTTTCCCTTTTAAAGCAATTTCTCCATAACGGATTAAAATATGATCATACTTCATGCTATCTACCTCATTACGTCCAATAATTCTGGTGTTATTTTTTTCATAACATTTACAAATTCTACCAATTCAACTTCTTCGTTCTCAAAAGAAAAACTAACACGTATGGCACTACTCGCTCGCTCATGACCTAGACCAGCAGCGACTAATACACGACTCGGTTCAGCCAATTTTGATGAACAAGCGGACTTTGTCGAAACGTAAATCTGCTTTTTTGTTAAGGCTTGGATAACGACCTCTGGCTTCACCCCAACGATCGAAAAATTAACGATATGTGGAGCTGAATGTTCCTTTGATGTATTGACGACAATCCCATCAAGTGTCTCTAACTCATCGATTAGCATTCTTTTTAAGCCTTCTATTTTTTTTATTTCTTTCTGAGACTGCTCTACACTTAATCGCAATGCCTTAGCCAGTGCAATAATTCCAGCGGTATTTTCTGTTCCTGCACGGAATTGCAACTCTTGAACGCCACCATGCATCAATGGAAATAGTGTAACCCCTTCTCTTATATATAAAACACCTGTCCCTTTTAAGCCATGAAACTTATGTCCAGAGATCGTACATAAATCAATTCCCTTCATACTCAAGTTCAATGGTACTTTTGTTACCCCTTGAACATGATCAACATGGAAATGGATCTTTGGATGATCAGCTACAACCTTAGCAATCTCTTCAATTGGTTGTACCGATCCTAATTCATTATTGACATGAATCATCGAGATCAGAATGGTTTCTTTACGGATGGCTTTTTTTACATCCTCTACTGACACTAATCCGTGCTTATCAACAGGTACATACGTGATATCAAATCCCAGCTTCTCCAACTGTTGGAAAATCTCATAACTAGAAGCGTGCTCTACCTCAGTTGTGATCAAATGCTTTCCCCTGTTTTGATGCTGAAGGGCAATCCCTTTAATCGCTAAGTTATTTCCTTCAGTACCTCCTGATGTAAAGATCACTTCGCGCGGACGAACACTAAGGATGGAAGAGATCACTTCCCTGGCTTGTGTTAACAGCCGTTCAGCCTCTGCCCCTAAGCTGTGTAATGACGACGGATTACCAAAATAACGCTCTGAGACGCTCGTAAAGGTCTTTAACACTTCGGGGTAAGGTTTTGTCGTTGCACTATTATCAAAATAGATCATCACCTTATGACTCCTTTGTTACCTTTTCTGAAACGATTTGCATCACTATATGTTATCACAATTCGACTCATTAACAAACGATAATCACAAACTAATAACCAAACAACTTTATATGTTAGCGCTTCCATTATTGTGAATATTACGAAAAGGGGTGAAAATGGTGAATATCGTCGAAAATTAGTAGATAAAAAGACCTGTTCGAACAATCAAAACTCGCTAAATATTCCATCTTTTATTATTTCAATATATTTTCAAAAAAATTATGATAAGATACGTTTAGTTCAATATTCATCTATTCTTAACAATCAATAATGGAGGAAAAGATATGAAAACAAACATGTCTAATAAGGAAGTACTCGCGATTGGATTAATGATGTTTGCGCTATTTCTCGGCGCAGGAAACATGATTTTTCCACCAGCAATGGGACAAGAGTCTGGTACAAATGTCTGGATGGCTACCCTCGGATTTCTCATTACCGGTGTAGGCCTACCCGTTTTAGCTGTAATTGCGATTGCACGTACAGGTGGTAACCTGCAAAGCCTAGCAAACAGAATTAATCCGCTATTCGGAGTCATCTTTACGTTAACAATGTATTTAGCGATCGGTCCATTTTTCGGGATCCCACGTACAGCTACAGTTGCCTTTGAAATCGGTGGCATCCCATTTTTACCAGAATCGTTAAATCCAAATGGATTGCCACTTTTCATTTATTCAATCGTCTTTTTCGGGATTACGTTTTGGTTAGCGTTAAATCCATCAAAATTAGTCGGACGAATTGGGAAAGTGTTAACACCAATCCTATTATTACTAATTACGATTTTAACGATTCGTGGTATTGCATCACCTATGGGTTCATTTACTGAGCCAGGTGAAGCCTATCAAACCGCTTCGCTGGCAACAGGATTTCTTGAAGGCTACCTAACGATGGATACCATTGCAGCACTAGTCTTTGGAATTGTCGTCATTTCTCGGATTAAAGAACAAGGAATCACAGATCAAAAGATGATTGCTTCGACAACGATTAAAGCAGGCGTAATTGCAGGTATCGGTTTATCACTCGTTTATTTATCCCTCGCCTACCTTGGTGCATCTAGTGTTGAAACGATTGGCTCATTAGATAATGGCGGTGCGATTCTATCTGGTGTTGCAACAGCTTTGTTCGGAACAATTGGTACGATCATTTTAGCCCTTGTTATCACGTTTGCCTGCCTAACGACATCAGTAGGGTTAGTATCAGCTTGCGGTGAGTATTTTGTGAAAATTATGCCAAAAATACCTTATGCTGTCACTGTTGGTATCCTTTGCCTATTTAGCTTGACAATGGCTAATATGGGATTATCTCAGTTAATCAGTGTGTCATTGCCAGTTCTAGTAGCAATCTATCCAATCGCGATTGTTCTCATCGTACTATCTTTCCTTCATAAATCCTTTAACGGATATAGTCAAGTGTACACCGGCGGAGTTATTGGCGCCGCGATCGTCAGCATTACAGATGGTCTAAAAGCAACGGAACTAAACATCGAAGCGATTATATCTATCTATAACTTCATTCCACTCTATGCTGAAGGCATTGGCTGGTTAGTTCCTGCCATCCTCGGTTCAATTATTGGGTACTTTATTGGTAGAGGGAATAAAAATGACCCATCAGCCGAAATATCGGCTTCAAAAGCTTCATAGCAAAAAACAAAAGGGAGATTCGTCCAGCCTTTTCACTGGTACGACTCCCTTTTCTCATGCCGTTAAAAAGGTTGTGCCATTCCAAAGAATAGTCACACGACACGTTTTATTTACAACTGTACTCATCACGTATTTGTAACTGTACATCAACTAGAATGATCCGAT
The DNA here is from genome assembly GCF_019039105.1 of Desertibacillus haloalkaliphilus. Taxonomy (NCBI): domain Bacteria; kingdom Bacillati; phylum Bacillota; class Bacilli; order Caryophanales; family Bacillaceae; genus Desertibacillus; species Desertibacillus haloalkaliphilus. Next base: position 251,899 of record NZ_JAHPIV010000001.1, read on the forward strand.
TAAGCAAATACAGAGACGACTATAAAAAAGTCACTGAAAAAGGTAAAATCCATACCTTTTTCAGTGACTTTTATTGGACAGCCTCTTTTTTCTGCTCAGTATCAAGAGCTTCAATCACATTCGGATCAAAAGGCTCAATCGCCTGAAGGACAATATCAATGGCATCTTCATAGTAAAAATTACGAAAACACTCTTCTGCTTCAAGCAACTGTTCATGAATCGCCCTCGAACGACTACGATAACGATTTCCATATTGAATTAATCGCTCAGCATCTGCTGCTTGTTTCAGCGTCTCCATAATATATTCATTGGTCCCATTCACATGCACGAGCGCCTCATCAATCTTTTGGTTCACCTCAGTCATCTGTAACGGCACTTCCTCAAGCTTCTCGGCAGCTTCGATTAACTTCCGTTCACCACTTTCAATTTCATCAATCACGCCACTCGGCAAACCTGGAATGTTACTCTTTTGAACGAGACGTTTCCCATCTAGCATCTTTCTACGAAGTTCTCTTAATGTATCTCTTGCCCTTAACTCATCCTGACGTAATGTCGCTAGCATCTGCTTAGAATTGCTAATTTCCTCTTGAACCTGCTCTAGCGTTTCTTTAAATGTTGCGACCATCTCTTCAATCGTTGTATACGATTGACGCTTATTTGCCGTCACGTCATCAATCACGCCTAGTTGCTTTTGCAATTCCTTTAAGTGTTCACCAATGGTTTCATGCATTTTCAATTCTTCTTCTGCAATGAGATAGCTTCGCTGTACCGTTTCAGTTTCTACTCTCAATTCACTGAGCATGACCTTCAAATCATCGAGCTGGTTACCTAGGCCGTTCAATTCGGTTTCAACGACATGCTTTGCTTTGACCTCATGTTCTAGTGCATCATACATGTGTTCAAGAGAATGATTGACCTCTTCGATTCGCTCTTCAATGCCATCAAGTTCCAACGCCTCTACATCATTTAAAATTTCCTTGATACTTGTATTAGCTTTTTCAATTTCCTCATCAAATGAAAAATGATCTAGCACGTAGCCTTGATGTTCCATATCTTTTATCCCTTGTTTAAGATTCTCAACATCAAGAGGGAGATTTGATTGCAATTGAACAAATAGCTTAGGAACCTCCTCCATCTGCTTTTGTTCAACGACTAGCTGCTCTTGTATGGCTAACAATACTTCTCTAGCTTCAAAATAATTTCCCTCTTCTGTCGCTTCTTCAAACGTTTCAAAACCATTCTCAAGCTCCTCCAACCGCTCATTAAACAATCTAGCGGTTGACCCTAGTGAGCCACGATGAAGTGAGAAATAATCGTTCACTTCACTATAAAACTTTCGGACGCTCACAATGTCCTCACGGTTTTGCTCTTCGCTATGGATTAAATTATGTATATCAGCCAACATTGCATTAAGGTCAACTTCCACCTCATTTAACTGCTGTTCGACAATCGCTAGGATTTTCTTCGCTTTCGAAAACCGGTATTTATTGGCAACCTCTTCAACATCAAATAGTAGTTCTTCTAAATCAGGAAGCTTTTCACCAATAATGTCATCCCAGGCACTTCGCCAGCTTTCAAATTTTTCTTCAGTCTCACCAGACATCGTAAGCCCTTTTACTTTTGATATTTCATCTGTAATTGGGCGATTCATAATTTCTATTTTCCAATCCTCGAGACGATCAACCTGCGAGTATATTTTCTTCCTTGTTAATGCCCCGTAGATGATCACTAGTAAAAAGATTGCAATTAACACATACAAGTACATTTGAGGCCCCCTTCCACCGTTGTATACCACTAGAAGCTACACCAATTCGCCTCACGTCATTTCGGCGTTCGTCATTGCTCCTACATAAGTTGTTCGACAATAAATCTTACGTCGGCATCGTGTCGTATTACTCACTTCTCCATTTATCTCAAATATCCTGTCATTTTCTACATATTCTTTTATGATCTGCTAGATTTTTCTACACTATATGATACCATGTAAAATAGATTTTTAAATGATTTTTTTAAAGGAAGTGCAAAGAATGATTCTATATGACGGTCACGTCCATACCCCCTTTTGCCCACATGGCACAAAAGATACGATTGAAAGTTATATTGAACAAGCATTAGCACACGGTATCAAAGGGCTTACCTTTGCCGAACATGCCCCTTTACCTGAAGGGTTTATCGACCCGACGCCTCTCAGAGATAGCGCGATGAAAAAAGAGCATCTCTATGAGTATATCGAGCTTATTCAGCAGTATAAGAAGGACTATAAAGATAAGATTGATATTCGCGTTGGGTTGGAAGTAGACTATATTGTTGGCTTTGAGAAGGAGACAACCGCACTATTAAATGACGTTGGTCCACAACTCGATGATAGCCTTCTGTCTGTTCACTTTTTACGAAACGACGACCGCTATTACTGCCTTGACTACAGCCCAGAAGCATTTGCAGAGATGATCGATGTCTTTGGTTCTATTGATGGCGTGTATAAAAACTATTTTGATACCGTCAAACAATCAATCACGGCAAACCTCGGTTCATATAAACCGAAACGAATCGGGCATATCACGTTAGTCCGTAAATTCCAAAACAAATACCCGGCAACCCACGACTTCCGAGCGAATATTACGGATATTTTGGATACGATCTCTACACGACAACTTCAACTAGATTATAATGGCGCAGGCACTGCTAAGCCACTATGTCGCGAACCATACCCACCAGCATCTGTTGTTGAAGAGGCGATCCAACGAAAAATACCCCTCATCTATGGTTCCGACGCCCATAGCCATAAGGGGTTACTTCAGGGGAAAGATCAACTTGTCCAACATGCTCCGCTCGTAACGCCCGATTCCTAAACGGCGGCTTTTGATTACGGACGTATAAGTAGCATTTTTCGAGATGAATACAAGGATGAAGACTGCTCATTACAGATGTAGTCTTCTACCCACCTTGTTAAATAGTCCATATATTTTTCTAAAAAAAATCGTTCATGCGGTATTAAATGATATACTTCACGAATGTATTGCGGGTGGAGGTAAGGCATAATTAACATTCCTCGTAGCTGCATCACAATAAAATCGATCGGTTGACGATTGAACTCTTCTTCTGCCATTCCTTTTTCAATGATAACATGAAAAAGGTGCTTTTCTTTCATGAGATAGGTTGTCATTAGTTCACGAACCAACACCGTATCTAACGTAATTTCCCGATGGATAAACCTGGCTAAATTGTGGTTTTCTTGTTGATAGATGAGGATGTTCTCTATCGCATGTAGTAAACATTCTTTTGAAGAAAGTTGGTCGTGTTTGCTTCGCTCGATTGCTTGCTCAATCACATGAACATAGCCTTCTAAGAATTTTGTCATCAGTTGCTCTAACAACCCTTTTTTACTCCCAAAATAATAAGATACCAATGCCGCATTTACGTTTGCACGCTTTGCGATCTCACGTACAGATGTCCCAGTAAATCCTTGTACATTAAAAAGTGAAATCGCCGCTTCGATTACCTTTTGTTTTGTTTTTATCCGATCATCCACTATGTCCAACACCCCTTTTCCTCGTTAATCATGCATCATTGATTGTACAATCCGCCGGTTCACTGCATAAAATTGTAAGCTAAAACCGTTGCGAATAGGCTCGTTTCTTGGAAATCAATTGAAGTACTTTTCCGACCATCATCAGCTACTTCAATTTTTAGAAAAGTATATAGAATTGGGTTGATTTAACCATTCGTAACATAACCAATACATCCTTCAAAAAACGATCGACAATAACCAAAAATATTTCTACACCATCTGCCTACATGTGATATGATATACTATCGTACATTAGAAGAAAGGAGAATTTTCATGTTTAACGTCGAATCTTATACAGACAACCTCGAGAAAAACTATCAATTAGTCATTAAACAGCTGCAAGCACTGATTGAAGATGAAGACGACCAGATCGCAAATCTTGCAAACGCAAGTGCATTGCTCAATCAGTTTTTAGATGATACCAACTGGGTCGGTTTTTACTTATATAAAAATGATCAACTGATCCTTGGGCCATTTCAAGGATTACCAGCTTGTGTAACGATCGCGATTGGAAAAGGTGTATGCGGAACAGCAGCAAAGCAACGCAAAACCGTTCGTGTTGCTGACGTACATCAATTCCCTGGACATATTGCCTGTGACGCAGCATCACAATCAGAGATCGTCGTCCCCATGATCAAAGATGGACAGCTTATTGGTGTCCTCGATATCGATAGTCCTAATAAAGATCGTTTTACTGATGTTGATGAAACGTACCTCGAGCAATTTGTTGAGACCTTAGTGAACTACATCTAAAAAAATTGATTCGATCATTTTAAAAAAAGGACAGAGACCACGTAACAGTGCCTCTGTCCTTACCTATTATCTTCTTATGACTCTACTTGTTCTTCACTTTCTCCCATGATCACTTTATTCTTGCCTGTTTCTTTTGCCTCATATAAACATTGGTCCGCGATGTTAAAGAGTCGTTTCACTGATTTTTGTGTGTCTTGTTGGGTCCAGTTTGAAACACCGCATGAAACGGTTACTCGTGGGCTCGTTTCTTTACCGACATGTCGAACAATTCGTTCCGCCACCTGGTAACCAATTGTCGGTTCAACTCTCGGCAAATAAAGCGCAAGTTCTTCACCACCCCACCTCGCTGCGATATCTGTTTCCCTACTATTTCGTTTCATAATGTTTGCAACTTGAATGATGATATCATCACCAACTTGATGACCATAAGAATCATTAATCGATTTGAAATTATCAATATCAAACAAAATAAAGCAACCGTACGCATCCTGTTCCATCGATTCTTGTATGCGTTGGTCAAGATAATCTCTCGCATAAAGCCGGGTCAAACGGTCAGTAATGACTAGTTTTTCAAGCTCCTCATGTAACATTGAATTAGTGAATGCTAACGTTGAATGGTGGATTAGTGATTGTAATAACTTAAAATTGTCAAAGGTAAAGTGATACGGATTTTCGTGCATGACAACGACCATACCTTTTAGATCACCGGTTTGAATCATCGGTACTACTAACACAGAGCGATATGAACCCAGCACATACGGTTCATCCAATGATAAATCTCCAATAAATAACGAATCTTTTTCAATTTTTATTTTCTCACTTAATCGTTGAATCGCAGTTGTTGGCACATCTGTGAAGAAAAAACGTGTACTTCCTTCAAGGGTTGTCATTGATCCATTACTTTCAAACATGATAAAGCCAACCTCTTGTGCATGAAACGAAGCTGAAATTTGCTGAACCATAAAACCTACCGTATCAGATAAACATAAATTTGAGTTTAGCTTTTGTGACGTCTGATTAATGAGTTGTAAGTCATGAATTAGCTCTCGAGATTGCTGATAAAGCTCAGCATTCTCTAGTGCATTTCCACCAGTGTCAGCCAAAACTTTAATAAATTCGATTTCATGCCTTGGAAAAACCATTGAATGTGGTGAAGTAATCTTTAGCACCCCATAAATTCCTTGTTTTCCACGCAGCGGGGCATAGACAAGGGAGTGTTTACTAGTGATGACATCTTCAATCTGCATCTCGCCTGTCAAATAAGCTTTCTCAACAGCCCCTCCTGAAACGGCACCATAATGAAGTTGACTGACAGGAAGATCGGCTTGAACCTTCCACTCATGTGACAACAAGAGATCAATGCTAAATTGTGGATAGACCCCTTCCAATACATTAACAATTTCCCCTAAGACCTCTCCGACATCCATTGAAGCGTGAAATTTCTTTGTCACTTGTAACAACAATTGGTGCCGCTTCCTCTCTAAGTCTTTTTTCTCGTTGTAATATGCGCGGAAAAGTAACGGACGTATCTTATCAATGATCGTAAAAAGACGTTCGGTGACAGTTGCTTGAAATCGCCCGCCCTTATTCGTTAGTAAGAGGAGACTTTTCATATCCTGTTCATCCGTGATTGGGACCATCATAAAATCACTGTATATGTCTTGTGCTTCAAAGAGAGGCTTTCTCCCTTGTAGCTGTTCTTTCAATACAACTTCCCGTTGCAACAAGTCATCTTTCCTTATGACAAAACGGCGCTGCTCATCAATGACTTCGCTAGCCGTCGATTGCTGTGGTATATACAGTTCGCGACGTTCTTCAAGCACGAGTAACGTCAACTCAACCTCGAGATCCTCCCCCCCAATTGATCGAATCAACGCATGCTGAAGTGACGAAAAATTAATTTCATAGTCTGTATCTTCTAGGAGGTTAACAATCATATGGCTTGGTTGTTGCGTTTCACTATTCTTGTCATCTCTCATACATGTGTCTAAATAATTGGCTGTCATTTCAACCGAGGCCTTAAACCCTAGCAAAAACGAGCGAACCCCGTTCAAGGAATGATTCGTTTTCCCTTCAACAACTAAACCTAAATACCCGCACCAATTGTAAGTCTTTAGTTCGATTTCAATAAGGTCAATAATACAACCGTTATATTCATTAGGAAAACGATCGTCTAATAAACCATTTTGAACATGAGAGATTGTTTCAAGCATCGAGGCGCGTACCCCACCAACTTCTCGTAATGTTAAACACTCTCCCTCCATAGAAGCCATAAAAAAAAGCGCTGATGTGAATGTTTCTTTGATCACTTTTGTGTCTGACAAAACGGTCTGAAAAAGATCTGAAATGTCATGTGTATCCCTGTTCTTATCAGTATACATAGCAAAGCACCACCATACATTGTTACGTCTATTAAAAACTGTAATCGTTTTATATCCTTATATTTACATTATATAGGAATCAGGAACATTTGACTATCTAATCTGCTCGCCAGCATATGACAGATTTGTTTCATTTATTAAGAGCAATGACTTAGACGCCTTGACTTAGCCCCTACAAAAATATATAATAGCTTTTGTGTAAAATAAGACAGCCAAGGTAAACTTGATATGTCCACTATCTTCATTTTGTTTCTCAAACAGCGGCTGCATATCGTTTGAGGTACATCATGTAACTTCTAGCTGTCGAAGCGAAGGTGTATGAAAACAAAATGAGCATATCTCGGGATTACCAAAACTGTTGTTATTTTATTCAAATTTTAAAATAACAAAGGAGGAGCTATATTATGGCTCGTTATACAGGTCCATCTTGGAAATTATCTCGCCGTCTAGGCATCTCATTAAGTGGAACAGGAAAAGAATTAGAAAAGCGTCCTTACGCACCAGGACAACACGGTCCTAACCAACGTAAGAAGCTTTCTGAATACGGCTTACAATTACAAGAAAAACAAAAGCTTCGTCATATGTACGGTATGAACGAACGTCAATTCCGTCGCACATTCGATGACGCTGCAAAAATGCCTGGCGTTCACGGTGAAAACTTCATGATTTTACTAGAATCTCGTCTAGATAACATTGTTTATCGTATGGGATTAGCACGTACTCGTCGTGCAGCACGTCAATTAGTTAACCATGGACACATCACTGTTGATGGTGGTCGCGTTGACATTCCATCTTACCGTGTAAAAGTTGGACAAACAATCGGTGTTCGTGAAAAGTCTCAAAACAATTCTGCTATCAAGGAAGCATTAGAAGTTAACAACTTCGTACCTGCTTACGTAACTTTTGATACAGAGAAGCTAGAAGGAACATACTCACGTCTTCCAGAACGTTCTGAGCTTCCTGCAGAAATTACAGAAGCACTAATCGTTGAGTTCTACTCTCGTTAAGCTTCTACGAAACGAAAGCAATTGCCATTTCGATGGCAATTGCTTTTTTTATTTGTAGACATAAAAAAAAGCTGTCCTATAAGTCGAGTTGCTATTCTCCTTTAGGACAGCCAATTGCAGTCTATTTATTTGTTACTTTTTAATCTTAGCAAACTTTCGTTTCCCAACTTGAACGATAAGGCCGTCTTCGATCGCCACCTGTTGTTGTACTTCTGTTACTTTTTCCTCGTTCAGTTTTACACCGCCATTTTGGATCATTCTACGAGCTTCGCCTTTAGAATTCATCATCGTTAACTGAACTAAAAGGTCAACAATCCACACTTCATCTTCCCCATCCCATTCTACTTCAGGAATGTCTGTTGGTAAGGCGCGTTTCTGAAAGACCGTTTGGAAATATTTCTTCGCTTCCACCGCCTCTGCTTCGCCGTGGTACATACGTACGAACGTTTCCCCTAACTGCATTTTTGCATCACGTGGGTGAACAGAACCAGCTTCAAGGTCTTGAGCAAGCGTTTCGATCTCAGTCATTGGGATGTCAGTCGCTAACTTGTAGTATTTTACCATTAGCTCATCAGGAATCGACATTGCCTTCCCAAAAATTTCATTCGGACTTTCATCAATACCAATATAGTTGTTTAACGACTTAGACATTTTTCGTTCTCCGTCTAAGCCTTCAATTAGTGGCATCATCATGGCAATTTGACGATCTTGCCCGTATTCATGCTGCAAATGACGTCCCATTAATAAGTTAAACATTTGGTCTGTACCACCGACTTCAATATCGCTTTCTAGCGCAACTGAATCATACCCTTGCATTAATGGATAGAAAAATTCGTGAACAGAAATCGATTGCCCGGACTTATAACGCTTTTCAAAATCATCACGTTCAAGCATGCGCGCGACGGTCATTTTACCTGAAAGCTGGATCACATCCTCAAACGTTAACTTGGCAAGCCACTCTGAATTATAGTAAATATCGACTTTATCCATATCTAACACTTTTCCATATTGCTCAACGTAGGTTTTCGCATTAGCCTTCACTTGCTCATCTGTCAGTTGCTTTCTCGTTTCTGATTTACCGGTCGGATCACCAATTCGTCCTGTGAAATCGCCAATGATTAATTGAATTTGGTGCCCCAACTCTTGGAACTGACGCAGTTTATGCAAGACAACCGTATGACCAATATGGACATCTGGTGCAGACGGATCCATGCCTAGCTTAATTTTTAACGGTGTCTTAGTTGCTACCGAATGTTCGATCTTTTCTTTTAATCCATCACTTGGGACTATTTCAACTACCCCACGATTTAACACTTCAAGCTGTCGTTCTACTTGTTGCTTCTGCTCAGCAGACAATGTAACCTCTTCCACTATTCATTCCTCCTATAATATAAAGCTAAATTAGTTGTAGCTTTCCTCATTTGTTGCAATAAAAAAACAACTCACCCTCAATCAAGGGACGAGTTGTTCGCGGTACCACCCTAATTGAAGACAGTTGTCTCCCACTTCCATTGATAACGGCAAAACCGTCCTTTACAAACCATTGCAAAGGAAGCTCCAGGGTGTATTTCGCAGTCAATCTATGTACTGGCTTGCACCGACCGCCAGCTCTCTATAACAGGGAGATGTCTACTACTATTATCCTCTCAACACTTTTACTTATTTGTTTAATTCCGACTGTCTATTTTTTACCATAAAACCAACCATTATGTCAATGAACTGACCGCTAAATTTGCCGAAAACAATATAAAGATTCGACATCCTATGCTATAATATTGTCGGAACTTATAGGAGGTTTTTATGAGTAAACAACAAAATCGTTGGAATCAATTTATATCAACGTTAAAGGAAAAAAAGATCACCAAAGGAATTGGCATTACATATCAAGTCGTATGGAACTTAACATTAATTTTTATCGTCTTTGGGTTAATGGCCATATTCTTCGTTGGTGGCGCAGGTGCTGGCTTTTTTGCTTCGTTAGTTAAAGATGAGCCTCTACGAAGTTATGAAGAGATGGAAGCAGACATCTATAACTATGAAGAAATTAGCGAAGTCTATTTTACTGATGATGTCTTTTTAGGCGAACTTCCGACCGAGCTTGAGCGGAGAGAAATCGCACTAGAGGATGTCTCTAATTACCTTAAAGATGCGATTATCGCAACAGAAGATGAATATTTCTATGAACATGATGGAATCGTTCCAAAGGCGCTTATGCGTGCAACCTTTCAAGAATTAGCGAATTCTTCTGTCCAAACAGGCGGTAGTACGCTCACACAGCAATTAGTTAAAAACCAAATTCTCTCGAGTGAGGTTTCCTTTGACCGGAAAGCGCGTGAGATCGTCCTTGCCATGCGGTTAGAGCAATTCTTTGACAAAGATGAAATTCTTGAAGCTTATTTAAATGTTGTTCCATTTGGCCGCAACGCTTCAGGACGTCAAATTGCTGGGGCACAAGCAGCAGCAATCGGAATCTTCGGTGTGGATGTCAAAGACTTAAACTTACCACAAGCAGCCTATATTGCAGGGTTACCACAAAGTCCATTCGGATATACCCCTTTTAGAGGAAATGGTGAAGTCAAAGACAACATCCAAGCGGGTATAAACCGTATGAACACTGTGCTTAACCGAATGTTAGAAGCTGGCTATATTGATGAAGAGCAGTACAATGACGCACTCAACTATGATATCAAAGAAAATTTTGCGACGCGAACACCTAGCTTAATAGAAGAATATCCGTATTTAACGTATGAAGTTGAACGTCGAGCGACTGACATTCTTGTAGATCAAATGATTGATGAAGGTGACATTGACTTGTCTGACTTATCAAGAGAAGAACGTCTCGAAACACTAACTTCGTTACGAACCGATGCAAGACAGGCACTTAGACGCAACGGTTATAAAATCCACACAACTGTTAACAAAGATATTTATGAAGCCTTACAAGCAGCTGTTGAAGACCCACAATATTTTGGTCCTGACAAAGAAGGCGAACCAGAAGAAGTCGGTTCAATCTTAATCAACAACCAGACAGGGGCAATTCTCGGTTTCGTTGGTGGTCGTGACTTTGATCGCGAAAACTTAAATCATGCAACACAGGCGCCGCGTCCAAACGGATCAACGATGAAGCCTCTACTCGCATTTGCACCAGCTTTAGATATTGGTGCGATTCAGCCAGGATCAATCGTTCCAGATACAGAAATGACGTATAGTGATGGGACGCCGTTACGAAACTTTGATCGCCGACACCGCGGACTCATTACCGTTCGTGAATCGCTTCAAGCGTCTCGTAACATACCTGCAGTTCGAAGTTTTCAAATGACACCGCACGATAAATTACGATCGTCACTCATCAATATGGGGATCCGTAATTTACAAGATGGCGAACCTTATGAAGCAAGTTCAATCGGTGGATTAACATATGGAACCACTGTTGAGCGGAATACAAATGCATTTACAACGTTAGCCAACAATGGGGATTTTATTGAATCCTACTTAATTGAACGAATTGAGACAAATGATGGTGAAGTCGTTTATGAACACGAGCCTGAACCTGTTGATGTGTTTTCACCTCAAACAGCCTATTTAACCATCGATATGATGCGAGATGTATTACGACCAGGCGGTACAGCTAGCTCACTACCAGGCCGTTTAAACTTCCAAGCCGATTGGGCTGGGAAGTCAGGGACAACTAGTGATTTCCACGACTCTTGGTTTGTTGGAACGAATCCAAATGTTACATTAGGGGTTTGGATCGGCTATGACACCCCTAAACCGATTGAACGTACGGTAAATGGTCTATCATATGGTGCTAGAACACAGCAAATTTGGGCCAACATCGCAAACGCCGCCTATAGCGCACGACCAGATGTCATGGCACCAGATCACAATTTCGAAAGGCCAGAAGGAATCGTTCGTCAATCGATTTGCGGTATTTCTGGATTGTTACCGTCTGATTTATGTCGCGAGGCTGGACTCGTTAGAACAGACCTTTTCAATGCGGCATTCATTCCAAATGAAGTGGACGACAGCTTACAACGTGTAAGATATGTGACCGCTAATGGAGAGCGTTATGTCTCGTCTGACAATACACCAGCTGAATTTACTAATCAAGGTGTTATGGTTAAAGATGAGTACCTAGAAAATGAACAATTACTAGGAAATCTCCGTGATAGTGGAGGGCAAATTATACCAGATCGAACGCTTTCGGAGAACGGCCAAGTACCAGGTACAGTTGCCAACGTTCGCATTAATGATGGACAACTTTCTTGGCAACAGCACAGTGATAACGACATTGTCGGCTACCGTATCTACCGGGCACCAATCGGGAGTGATTCCTTTGAACTCTTGACAAGTGTAAAAGGAAACGACACAACAACGTCTGGAACGTTGCGCCGTGGTTACGATTATGTCGTTACAGCTGTTGATATCGAAGGACAAGAATCATCTCAATCATTAACCGTCAGTAGCGGGTCTCGACCTGATTCAGATAACGATGACGATCAAGAAAACAACAGAGATGATGATGAACCTTCAGATAACAATGAGGAAGACAACGAAGAACGTAATAACGATGATGATAGAGATGAACGTCGTGACAATGATGATGAGAACCAAAATGAAGAAGACCGATAACAATAAAGTAAAGAAAAGCTCGGGCGAGTGCCCGAGCTTTTCTTATATCTTATATTAGTCTTCCATTGTTGATAAATCACCTGTTGGTAAATCAAGTTCCCAAGCTTTTAAGACACGTCTCATAATCTTACCGCTTCGAGTTTTTGGAAGCTTATCACGGAACTCCATTTCACGTGGAGCGGCATGAGCAGCTAAGCCTTTTTTAACAAAGTTTCTAATGTCTTCTTTTAATTCATCTGTTACTTCGTAGCCTTCACGAAGGGCAACGAACGCTTTAATAATTTCACCACGAACTGGGTCTGGCTTACCGATAACCCCTGCTTCTGCTACGGCTGGGTGTTCAACAAGCTTACTTTCGACTTCAAACGGCCCAACTCGTTCCCCAGAAGTCATGATTACATCATCAATTCGACCTTGGAACCAGAAATATCCGTCTTCATCCATATACGCAGAATCACCTGAGACGTACCAGCCATCAATTTCAAAATAGCTGTTATATTTCTCTTCATTGTTCCAAATCGTTCTCATCATTGAAGGCCAGCCTTTTTTAATTGCAAGGTTGCCCATCCGATTAGGTGGTAACTCATTGCCTTGATCATCAATGATCGCCGCTTCAACACCAGGAATTGGTTTACCCATTGATCCTGGCTTAATGTCCATACAAGGATAGTTACAAATCAATTGAGCACCTGTTTCAGTCATCCACCACGTATCATGAATACGCAGGTCAAATACTTTCTTACCCCAGCGAACGACTTCTGGGTTTAACGGTTCACCAACACTTAACATATGACGTAGTGCTGATAGATCATATTCCTTAACGAGTTCATCGCCAGCACTCATAAGCATACGGAATGCCGTCGGAGCACTATACCAAACAGACACCTTATATTTTTGTAATGTTTCATACCAATCATTAGGACTAAATCGCCCACCACGAACAACATTTGTTACCCCAGCTAGCCAAGGGCCAAAAATCCCATAGGATGTACCTGTTACCCAACCTGGATCAGCTGTGCACCAATACACATCATCTTCTTGAAGGTCTAACACCCATTTTGCAGTTTGGTAGTGTTGAACCATGGCATTATGAACATGAAGGACACCCTTTGGTCTTCCAGTTGAACCAGACGTGTAATGTAAGATTAAGCCATCTTCGCGATCAACCCACTCGATTTCAAGCTCCGTGCTTGCTTCATTCATTTTCTTATTGAAGTCAATAAAAGTATCAGTCTCTTCAACATTATCGCCAATAATGAGGACTTGTTTTAAGTTTGGTAAGTCATCAACTGGTACACGTTCAACTAATTCAGGAGTCGTAATTAATACTTTTGCACCACTATCTTCTAAACGATCACGCACGGCTCCTTCCATAAATGCTTCAAATAATGGACCAACGATCGCCCCTACCTTGATCGTCCCTAGAACAGAGAAGTATAACTCTGGTGAACGTGGCATAAAAATAAAGACACGATCTCCTTTTTCTACCCCTAAATCACGTAAAACGTTACCTGCACGATTGGAATTCTCCATCATTTGCTTGTACGTATAATTTTCTTCTCTCGTTGCGTCGCTATATGCTAGCGCCACCTTATCTTTGTTTGCCGATTCGGCATGGCGATCAATCGCCTCATAAGCCATGTTGACCTTCCCTGTTTGGCTCCATGAGAATTGCTTTTCTGCCTCTTCCCATTTAAATGTTTTTACAGCCTCGTCATAGCTTTTTAGGTTATTATTTCCTGTTACAGTTGGAAGCGTTTCCATTTTCATTTCACATCTTCCTCTCTTATGTATTGGTTTCATATTTATTATAGTATATTTGGAATTTTTATTCAATTTAAAATTCAAAGATAACAAGTTTGTGTCTAAAATGAATTCCTATAACAATCGACTATCCAATCATGTATAATGAAGTTGGTAACAGTTTTATGCACAAAGGTGGTAAATGAATGGACCATATAAAAACCTACTATTCATCGGAATTATCTTTCGGTGATCGAACTCTTATCCTTGAAGGCCCCTTAAGTGGCCAACAAATTAATGACTTAGATTTTCATGAAGGTCTTATTGCCTTTCGCAGCCCTGAAAGACAAAAAGAAGCGTTAATCTCAATTGCTGACCTCCCCGAAGGTCGAATTAATGTCGCACGTGACGGTAATATGATTATCGGTTACGTTACCTTTGTCTATCCCGACCCGATGGAACGATGGTCAGAGGGAAACATGGAAAATTTAATTGAACTTGGTGCTGTTGAAGTAGCTGCCGAGTACCGTGGTGCTCAAGTTGGTAAAAACTTATTACGTCTCTCGATGAGGGATGATGCGATGGAAGATTACATCATTATAACGACTGAATATTACTGGCACTGGGATTTAAAAGGGAGTGAACTATCCGTTTGGGATTATCGTAAAGTGATGGAAAAGATGATGAATGCTGGCGGACTTGTTTGGTATGCTACCGATGACCCAGAAATCTGCTCACACCCTGCCAATTGTTTAATGGTACGAATCGGGAAACGTGTGGATATGGAGTCCATTGAGAGGTTTGATCGCCTTCGCTTTAATAACCGTTTTATGTACTAAATGTTACACAAACAGCTTCATACTTAAATCATTGCAACCTAAAAAGGTTTCAAAACAACCTCTATTTTTCTAAGGAGTGTGACTTAACGTGATTATTGAAGAAATCATGCACACGGATGTTGTAACCCTTACTGAAGATGCAACGATCAAAACAGCAATTAAAATGCTTGAAGAAAACCGCATTCGTCACATTCCAGTGATTGACGAAAACAATCATCTCATTGGAATTGTCACAGACCGTGACATTCGCGATGCGAAGCCTTCTATTTTTCATTCAGATGAACATAAGGAAGATTTATTAAAGCCGATCTCCACGATTATGGAGCGAGACGTATTCACAGCACACCCTCTAGACTTTGTTGAGGAAGTCTCTGCCATCTTCTATGAGCATAATATTGGCTGTCTACCGATCGTTGAGGATGACAAATTGATTGGAATTATAACTGAAACAGATATCTTTCATACGTTAGTCAAGCTGATGGGAGCTCATCAACCAAGCTCACATATTGAAGTTCAAGTCGAAAACATTACAGGTAAACTTTCAGAAATTGCGGCGATTTTCAAAAAGAGAAAGGTTAATATTACGAGTGTCCTTGTCTATCCTTGTAAAGATATCCAATATAAAACACTTGTCTTCCGTGTTCAAACGATGGATCCTCGTGCAATTATTGCTGATATCGAAAAAGAGGGCTACAAAGTACTTTGGCCAAATATGCCGGGAGTGATTGAATGAAAGAAGCTATTTTTGTCTATTCCCAAGACCAACTATCCTATAAATTTAATGATGATCACCCGTTCAATCATCTGCGTCTGAACTTAACCTATGATTTACTCCAGGACCTTCACGCCCTTCAGGAGTCACAAATTGTGGCTCCCCGTATCGCAAGTGATAATGAAATCGCTTTAATTCATGATAAACAGTTTATTGAAGCTGTAAAAGCCGCTGGGAAAGGGCGCTTAAGTCCTGGGATTGCCGCTAATTATGGATTAGGGACAGAAGATACACCCATGTTTGCAAATATGCATGAAGCAGCAGCCCTACTCGTCGGTGGAACATTAACAGCGGTTGATCAAGTGATGGAAAAGAAAGCTCAACATGCAATCAACCTCGGAGGTGGACTACATCACGGCTTTCGCGGTAGAGCAAGTGGCTTTTGTATTTATAATGACAGTTCGATTGCGATTGAATATATGAGAAAAAAATACGATGCAAGAGTCTTATATATTGATACTGATGCACATCATGGAGATGGCGTGCAATGGGCGTTCTATGATGATCCAAACGTCTGTACATTATCAATTCATGAAACGGGACGATACTTATTTCCGGGAACTGGACATGTTAATGAAAAAGGATCTGGTAAAGGTTTCGGATTTTCAATTAATATACCGGTTGATGCGTTTACAGAAGATGAGTCCTTTCTAGAAGTCTATAAAACATCAGTTCGTGAAGTGATTGAGTTTTTTAAACCAGATGTCCTGCTCACGCAAAATGGTGTTGACTCACATTACTATGATCCGCTTACACATTTGTCAGCAACGATCGATATTTATAAAGAAATACCAAAGCTCGCTCATGAACTTGCCCACGAATATTGTGATGGCCGTTGGATCGCTGTTGGTGGTGGCGGTTATGATATGTGGCGAGTCGTACCAAGGGCATGGGCAATGATTTGGCTAGAAATGATTAATAAACGTGAACTTGTCACTGGAGACTTACCCCTCTCTTGGGTTGATTATTGGCAAAAAGAGGCGCCTGTTCAATTACCAACAACATGGTCAGACCCTGACAACCTCTATCCACCTATTCCAAGAAAGCAAGAAATCACTGAAAAAAATTACAAAACACTTGAAAAGGCATTATTTCATATCCGTAATGAAATGAAGATGAAATAAAACTTAGAGCTAGCAGAGTTCACTGCTAGCTCTAAGTTTCTGAATCTTACTAACGTTTCTAATTCTAGATATGTTCAATCATTTGCTTCACAATTGAAAATGACTGTTTAGCCGCATGTGTCGTAAATGTTGAAAAGTTTACTGTTGCTTCACCATTTGCTTTATCGGACATTGATCGGATGATGACAAACGGGATATGATTCATCATTGCTACATGAGCTACAGCTGCCCCTTCCATTTCAACACACTTTGCATCAAATTCCTTGCGCAACTGTTCTACATGTTTGCGATCAGCAATAAATTGATCCCCGCTCACCATTCGCCCTTTTACCACAGCTCCCTCTAATGCTTCAGCAGCTCGATATGCAGCATCTACTAGATTTTGATCAGCTTGAAAATCAGAGGAATAAGCAAACATCGGCACTTCCCCTCGTTTAAACCCAAGCGGACTTGCATCTAAATCATGCTGAATCGCGGAGGTGGAAATTACAATATCACCAATCTCTAATTGTGGATCAAGTGCCCCAGCTACACCAGTAAAAATCAAACAATCCACAGCAAACACATCATGTAGGACTTGTGTTGTTACTGAAGCATTGACTTTTCCGACACCAGATTTACATAGCACCACTTGTCGTCCAGCAAACTGTCCTTCATAAAAGGTAATTGTGGCATGTACACGTTCACTTTCAACTGTCATCTCTCTTTGAATGAAATCAATTTCCTCATCCATTGCCCCGATGATTCCTATCTTCATTTCTAACACCTCATCTCTTAACGCATCACTATATGTCATGCTCGTCGGGTCATTGCCGCTTCTTGAATGCTTTTAGTAGGCCCTAAGCCCGTGTTACCTACTTCTCCCTCCTCATCACAAAACCCCGAGGGCACTCCTCAGGGTTAGTACAAATCAGCATCATCATAGGTGGGGTCGGAGATCACAATGACGACACGACGATTTAATTGTAAGTTTTCTACCGTAGTATTTGGTACAACTGGTCTTGTATCCCCATAACCAGTCGCAATAAAGCGCTGTGGGTTAAGTGCATGGTTATCGATCAAATAACGAATCACACTACTTGCCCGAGCACCAGATAGCTCCCAATTGGAAGGATAACGATACGTAGCAATCGGACGACTATCTGTATGTCCTTCAACCTTTACCATATTTGGGATCGCTGTAAGCAACACACCAACCTTATCTAAAAACGGCTCTGCCGTTGCTAGAACCTCTGCTTCAGCAGTTTCAAATAACGTTTGCTCTTGTAGGACAAGAACAACACCGCGGTCATCTCTCGTTGCGGAAATATGGTCTGTGAGATCGTTGGCATCAATGAATTGTTGAACCTCTTCATGTAGCTCATCCATGATCATGTCATCTCTGTCGTCGATGTAATCATCCTCAAAAGGGTCAACCATTCCACTGCTTTCGTCTGGATGATCAAACTCAATCGCTGACGGAAAATAATCAAAAATTTGTCGTTGCTGAAACGACTCTGAAATCGCCCTAAACCGTTCTGCATCAACGACTGACATTGAAAATAACAAAATAAAGAAAACGAGAATTAATGTCATTAAGTCCGAGAACGTCACCATCCATTTCGGTGCACCTTGATCAACCTTGCGACGTCTACGCTTCATCTGAAACAGCCTCTGCTTCATCTTTGTTCGCTTGTTTCGTTCTCGGGTTAAAAGCACTCAACTTTTCTTGAAGAATTTTTGGGTTTTGACCTGATTGCACACCAATGACGCCTTCAATAACTACTTGCTTCATAAACACTTCGTCTTCGGTTTTATTTTCTAATTTACTTGCCATCGGTAAAAAGACAAGATTAGCAATCACCGTTCCGTATAACGTTGTTAATAACGCTAATGCCATATTAGGCCCGAGTGTAGATGGGTCATTTAAATTCTGAAGCATCAAGACTAACCCAATTAACGTACCTATCATTCCCCATGCTGGTGCATATTCACCAGCTTTTTGGATGATGAGTCTCCCTTTATTATGACGCTCTTCCATCGCTACCACTTCAGCCATCATAATATCCTTAATGACATCTGGTTCAATTCCATCAACTGCTAAGAGTACACCTTTTTTTATGAATGGATCCTCAACATCTTCTAATCCAGCCTCTAAGGCTAATAACCCTTCACGCCGAGCTTTTCCTGACAGTTCAACAAACGTATTGATGAGCTCATCTAAGTCATACTCTTCGTGTTGGAATCCTTCGCGAATCACTTTAGGAACGAGTTTTAGTTCTACCATTGAAAAATTAATTAATAACGCTGCAGCTAAACCACCTAGCACAATCATAATTGATGACACCTGAATAAAAGCAGCGAGGCCACCGTCTTCACTGCTTGAAAAATAGACAGCAAAAAGGATTACCGTGACCCCAACAAAAATCCCAACCGGTGTTAATATATCAAATTTCTTCATATTCCTCTCCCTAACTACTGACGCCGTCTCTTCTGCTTGCGACGTTTTCTATCGAGCGATTGCGATTATGTAGATGTCGAATTACGGAACTCAATACGATGTGGCAAGACAACGATGTGCTCGCTAACCTCTTCTTTGTTCATATACTTCGTTAATAATCTCATCGAAACTGCTCCAATGTCGTACATAGGTTGTACAACGGTTGTTAGTGTCGGGCGAACCATCGTTGCCAAACGTGTATTATCAAACCCTATCACTTCAATATCTTTTGGAACATTGTATTTAAGGTCTTGGGCACCATGAATGACGCCTAAAGCCATTTCATCGGTGGCTGCAAAAATTGCCGTTGGTTTGTCTTCAATCTCCAAGAATGACTGGAACGCTTCTCTTCCTGAATCATACGTATAATCGCCAATCACAATGTTTTCTTCTTTAAATGTCAACCCATTTTCTTCCAGCGCTTCGCGATAACCAATGAATTTTTGATAGCCGTTCACAGGATCTTCTAATGATCCAGACACCATTCCAATGTTTTTATGACCTTCCTTAATTAAATGAGAAATTGCATCATAGACTGCTTGTCTATAATCAATATTGACCGACGGAAACTCACGATCTTCATCTAGGGTAGCTGCAAGCACCACAGGAACAGGAGAGCGTTTAAACTGTTCTGCATGTTCAGGAGTAATCTCTCCACCCATAAATACAATTCCATCCACTTGCTTTTCTAACAGTGTATTAATGAGATGGATTTCTTTTTCTTTGTTTTGATCGGAGTTACAAAGAATAATATTATATTTATACATCGTTGCGATATCTTCAATCCCTCGTGCTAATTCAGCAAAGAAAATACTCGATATATCAGGGATAATTACTCCGACAGTTGTCGTACGCTTACTAGCTAATCCGCGTGCAACCGCATTAGGACGGTACCCTAGCCGTTCAATCGCTTCTAGTACCTTTTTTCTCGTCGCTGGTTTAACATTTGGGTTACCATTCACGACACGAGAAACCGTCGCCATTGATACGCCAGCCTCTCTTGCTACATCATAAATTGTTGTATTCAACTCTGATCCTCCTCTATTTTACCTATCACTAGTCAGACTTAGTTAATGTATAGTTATCATATTATACATTCAGGAGGTCCGCAATCTCTTTCCATTGGTTATATCGACTAGTCGTCGATTTTTTTTAATCAGTAATAGGTATTTTCAGCAAAACATTTTTGTCATTTACGCATTTTATTGGAGACTGAGGGTTATTATTGTTATATTAGTTTATTTTTTCCCCCATCGACAGAAAACTATACCGCCCCTTTTCCACTTCACCAAACTCACTTCTCCACCTCAGTGTATTTACCCTCATATTTCAATCTAAGGCGGTGCGAGTAAGCGCACTTCTCTGATTTTTCTTCCATGTTCGCGCACTCCGCCCCTTGACGCTCCTCCGAACAAACTTCTCCTACTTCAGTGAATTCTCCCTAATACTTAATCCTAAGGCGGTGCGAGTAAGTGCACTTCTCTGATTTTTCTTCCATGTTGGCGCACTCCGCCCCTTTACCACAAGAAAAACCTCCTGTCATAGCAACAGAAGGTTGATTTCATGTCATTACCCTTTATATAACCCTGAGTCTCTTAACGAACCAAGGAATGTTTCGAATTGATCAAGGTCCATTTGCTGCGCTGAATCTGAAAGAGCAACCGCAGGATCTGGATGAACTTCAGCCATAACAGCATCGGCGCCGATCGCTAGGGCAGCTTTTGCAGCTGGTAATAATAAATCTCTTCTTCCTGTAGAGTGTGTAACATCAACAAGAACTGGAAGATGTGTTTCTTGCTTTAAGATCGGTACAGCAGAAATATCTAATGTATTTCGTGTCGCTTTTTCATACGTACGAATACCACGCTCACATAACATAATTTGTCCGTTACCTTTAGAGATGATATATTCAGCTGCATTAATGAATTCTTCAATTGTCGCAGATAAACCACGCTTCAATAATACTGGCTTATTAACTGATCCCGCAGCTTTTAACAATTCAAAGTTTTGCATGTTACGTGCGCCAATTTGGATGACATCGATGTAATCAACGGCTGTTTCAATGTCTTGTGGGCTAACAATCTCACTGATAACCGCCATATCATATTCTTCAGCAACACGCTTTAAAATTTGTAAACCTTCAACCCCTAGGCCTTGGAAGTCATATGGTGATGTACGCGGCTTAAATGCACCACCACGTAAAAACTTCAAGCCTTGTTTTTTCATTGCCTCAGCGACAGCAGCAACTTGTTCATAGCTTTCAACTGAACATGGTCCAGTAATCAAACGTTGCTGTCCATCACCGATCGTTTCGCCTTTAAGGTTAATAACTGTATCTTCTGGATGTTTTTTACGAGATACGAGTAAAGCTTTACGGTTATCATCCTCTTGTAGTTCAAGACTTGCTTTGAAAATTTGTTTAAACAAATGCTGTAATGTTGATGTTTCGAACGGGCCTTCGTTCTTTGCTGCGATTAAATCGAGCATTTTTCGTTCACGAACAGGATCAAAACGATTCACACCTTGCTTGCTTTTCACTTGGCCAATTTCTTGAACTAAGCTTGCACGTTCATTGATTAGCTCTAATAATTTTAAGTTCACATCATCTAATTGGTTTCTTAACGCATCTAATTGCTCGTTACTCATTCTCTCCCACTCCTCTTCTGTGTTTCAAAGATTCGAAATTTATGGTACATTTCTAATGATTAGGGATAATTATAAACGAAATCTTCTAAAATGTCACGAATTATTTCTTTATTAATTAAACGCTTTTAAGCACTAAAGTATTTTAGGCGTTTTATTCGTGACTGTAATCGAACTATTTATGGAAAAGAAGGTGTCAAACCATGACCACAGATTCACCCTCACCGGTGTTTGCCTTAGATATTGGAACACGCTCCGTTGTTGGGTTACTGCTTCACCAACATAAACAAAAATATGAAGTCATTGATATTGAAATGATGGAACATGAAGAACGCTCAATGATGGATGGACAAATCCATCATGTTCTGGCTGTCTCAAAAGTGATATCCGAAGTAAAGGAGCGGTTAGAAAACAAACACGGTCCTTTAAAGAGCGTATGCGTCGCTGCTGCCGGTCGTTCCTTGAAAACGAAGCGGGCACACGTCGAAATAGATATATCTCGTAAAGGGAACGTTGACGAACAAGATATTCTTCACCTAGAGTTAAGCGCCGTACAGCAAGCACAATATGATCTTGCACAAGAGTTTCAAGACGAAAAAAGCATCAATTATTATTGTGTCGGTTATTCGGTGTTAACTTATCAACTAGATGGTGAAACGATTGGCAGTCTCATTGATCAAGCCGGAAAAACAGCTGCGGTTGAAGTTATTGCGACCTTTCTTCCTAAGGTTGTTGTCGAATCACTCTTAGCCGCTCTCACCCGTGCGAACCTTGAACTTGAGGCACTAACCCTTGAGCCCATCGCAGCGATCAATGTATTAATCCCACCATCGATGCGCAGACTGAATGTTGCTCTAGTTGATATCGGTGCCGGAACGTCAGATATAGCCATAACAGATGAGAACACAGTGACTGCCTATGGCATGGTTCCTATTGCTGGTGATGAAGTAACAGAGGCAATCAGTGACGAGTTCTTACTCGATTTCCCTGATGCTGAACAAGTTAAAAGGCAGCTGGCGACAAAGGAGGAAGTTGTATTAACCGATATTTTAGGGTTTGAAACGACATACAAGCGTGACGATGTCCTTCGTCCGATCAATGAAACGATCGAGAAGTTAGCAAAGGCAATTACAGATGAAATTCTTTCTTTAAACAAACGAACACCAAAAGCCGTTATGCTTGTTGGCGGCGGTAGTATGACACCAAATCTAGCGAAGTCGATTGCTAGACTATTACAGCTACCAGATAACCGTGTCGCCATCCGTGGCATTGATGCAATCAAATCATTAACATTGTCCGATTCCATTCACCCTGGGCCTGAACTCGTGACACCCATTGGAATCGCGATTGCTTCAAAAGAACACCCGATTGAATATATTAGTGTCGACGTAAACGAAAACCCATTACGTTTATTTGATGTCAAACAACTAACAATTGGAGATGCCTTGCTTGCAGCTGGTATTGAAGTGTCTAAGCTTTATGGGAAGCCTGGGATGGCGATGGTTGTGACTATTGATGAGCGTCTGATTACGGTACCAGGTGAGCACGGAAAGCCTCCTCAGCTTGAAAAAAATGGCTCTCCTGCACGTTTAGATGAGCCAATTGAAGCTAATGATCAGATTCGTGTATACAAAGGTGAAGATGGACGCGACGCCGAGGCAACAATTGCAGACCTGATCGGTGAATGTCCGCAAATGTCGTTCTCATTAAATGGCGAGCCCGTACAAATCGCAGCAGAAATTCGTAAAAACGGCCAAACCGTATCTAGTGAGACATCACTATCGGACCGCGATGAAGTGACCATACACATGCCAAAGACCATCGCTGACCTATTTACTTATCAAAAAAGAACAAGCGAGCTTGAGCGTTTACAGCCACTCTCGATTGTTCTCAATAACAAAACAGTTCACTTTTCAAACCATACAGCAGAGATTATACGAAATGGGGCAACAGCAAGTCTCGAATCTCTAATTAGAAATGGAGACACCCTCGAGGTTCGACCTAGTCAACAATCCGCACTAACCGTCAAAGACTTGTGTGAACGCGAGAACATTGAGTTACACTCATCCATAACGGTATTTTTTAACGGTAACCCGATTACGCTCACAAAAGAAACAGTTGAAATGAAACGGGGGGAAACCGTGCTTGAAGAACAGTCAACATTAGTAAATGGCGACGTCCTGACACTTAGCTCTATTGAGCATGAGCCATTTATCTTTCAAGATGTGTTTCGCGAGATAGAGATCGATCTCACACATCAGCCTCATCAGAAAGTGGTGATCACAAAAAACGGTGACGACACAGATTTTTCTGCACCAATACAAACCGGTGATAAATTAGAAGTTAGATTCGTTTCAACAGTACGTGAAGATGGGTAAAAAAGGATCCGTTTACTACACGAATTCGAACTTAACGCCTTATTTACTATTTTTGTAGCTTATAACGGAACTAGGGCTTACACCCCCATCCTTCAACATAATAAGAGGCCAAATCATCCACGATTTGGCCTCTTACTCGTATGTGCTACTATACAAAACAGCTCTATACTTGGCTATTTACTCCACAGCTCTTGTAAAGTCGCATACGTAACATCCCAATGAGATTTGTCATAAGCGACGTTCTGATCAACAAATAGCAATGCTTGCGGTGATTCATGTTTGATTTCAAACTCATCAGCAATTTGATTTGATAATGGTCGAGCCTCTTGAACATTTAAATAATAAAAGTCGGTGTCTTGATTGTCTTCAGCAAAATTTTGAAACTCCTCAAATGCGTTCTCACTAATCGGACAAGTCGTACTGTTTTTTAATAAAAATACCTTTTGCTGACTTTTAAGTACTTCTGAAAATGCATCATATGTGTCTACTTTTTTTAATGCCATCGTCTCTCTCCCTTTCTTTAAATCATTTATTGACGCTTATCGTTTTCTTCAGTGATCGATTGATGTAATTGTTCCACTTCTTTTCTTACGTTGTCAGCAATGTCCTCATTCGTATCTTTTATATCATCAGTAAGATCGCCAACAAGCTCATCTGCTGACTGCCTCATGTCTTCAACATCTCTTTTTACATTTGCAGATACTTCTTTCACTTTATCAACCATTTCATTTGATTGATCAGTAACCGTCTGTACTAGTTCAGACGATTTGTCCTTTGCGGATGATGCAAATGTATTCCCTTTTTCATATACAAGTTGAGCACCTTCATTAAGATCTTCACGTAACTCTTTTCCTGACTTAGGTGCAAGTAAAAGTGCTGCTGATGCTCCAGCAATGCCTCCAATTAACGTTCCAATCATAAAATCTTTCGTATTGATTTGACCCATTACTTTTCCTCCTTGTTCGTATTTTCATATTGTTGTTTCGTAACTTTCCACTTTCGATATAAATCAATCGCTACATTTCCCCATTGGACCGCTTGACCAATCTGCTCAGATTGTCGTTCAGCCTGCTTGGAAACATTTTCTGAAACATTCCGAACGGAGCGATTGACTCCTTGTAATGAATCCCCTAAATCCTTCACAGATACAAAGACCGAATTTAACGATTCTGATTTATGTTGGATGTCTTCAGCTAGGCGATTCGATTTATGTAATAGCTGTTCCGTTTCTTTCGTCACTCCATTTAATTGCTTTTCTAAACTACTCATCGTGTTCGCCACGTTATCAAGCGTTCTTGTCGCAGCTCGTAGGGTTCGTGTCAAATAAATCACAAGAACTGCAAACGCGATGGCGATAATCAAAACACTGATGTAAATAAACTCCACCTTTCGTTCCACCTCCTTTTTTGTGAACGCTCTCTTCTATTTCATTCACTCAATTTCTCATTATTAAACATAAACATGTTCAAGCGAGGAAGAAATGACTGAAGCTTTCACGTTACCCTTTATTTTACAACAAGCTACCTAATCTTCCAATAATTATGTATGTAACTATGACAATAGCTTCTGATCAGGTAGAATAGAGAGAAAATGAAGGAGGCTATTCTTATGAGAGATCCAAGAATTGAAACATTAGCAAAAAATTTAATCCAATATTCTGTTAAACTTCAGCCTGGTGAGAATGTTTTAATTGAAAATTTTGGCCTACAAAAAGAACTTGTTACCGCCCTTGTCAATGAAGCGTATGCATCAGGTGGTTTCCCATTCACATTGTTGAAAGACCATCAGGTCGACCGTTCTATTTTACGAGGGGCAAGCGAACAGCAACTCGAAAAAATGGCCACATTTGAAGCCAATGTGATGCGTGAAATGGATGCCTATATCGGTTTACGTGCAGGCGATAACATTGCTGAACTATCCGATGTGCCAAATGACAAAATGGCCTTGCATGGGAAAACGATAGGCACAAAGGTCCATCGTGAAATCCGTGTCCCCCATACAAAATGGTGCGTTCTCCGCTATCCAAGTTCTTCAATGGCACAACTAGCGAGCATGAGCACTGAAGGTTTTGAAGACTTTTACTTTGATGTCTGTAACCTTGATTACGATAAAATGTCAAAGGCGATGGAACCGCTTGTTGAATTGATGGATAAGACTGAACGCGTTCGTATTAAAGGTGAAGGTACGGATTTGGAGTTTTCGATTAAAGATATTCCAGCGATTAAATGTGCTGGTGAAATGAATATTCCAGATGGTGAGGTTTATACAGCTCCAGTCAAAGATTCCGTCAATGGGACGATTACATACAATACACCGTCTCCTTACCAAGGATTTACGTTTGAGAAGATTTCATTTACGTTTAAGGATGGAAAGATCATTGAGGCAAGTGCGAATGACAGTGAACGACTCAATGCAATTTTAGATAGTGATGAGGGAGCACGGTTCATTGGTGAATTTGCCATTGGAGTTAACCCCCACATTCAAACACCAATGCAAGACATTCTCTTTGATGAGAAGATCGACGGCAGCTTCCACTTCACTCCGGGTCAAGCGTACGAGGATGCTTGGAACGGGAATCAATCCTCCATTCATTGGGATATCGTCATGATTCAACGTCCAGAATACGGTGGAGGTGAAATTTACTTTGATGACGTGTTAATTCGCAAAGACGGACGTTTTGTTATCCCTGAGCTTGAAGGGTTAAATCCTGAGAATTTAAAATAACCGTTTCAGTTCGTCATCAGTATCCCCCCATTCTACGATCCAAGGCGGTGCGAGTAAGCCTACTTCTCCGATTATCCTTCTTTGTTGGCGCACTCCGCTTCTTCCCTTCACTGAATACACTTCTCCTCACCAGTGTATTCACCCTCATATTTTAATCCAAGGCGGTGCGAGTAAGCCTACTTCTCTGATTACCCACCATTTGCTGGCGCACTCCGCCCCTTTACAACTTCTCTGAATACACTTCTCCTCACCAGTGTATTCACCCTCATATTTTAATCCAAGGCGGTGTGAGTAAGCCTACTTCTCTGATTACCCACCATTTGCTGGCGCACTCCGCCCCTTCCCTTCTCTGAATACACTTCTCCTCACCAGTGTATTCTCCCTCACCATTCAATCCAAGGCGGTGCGAGTAAGCCTACTTCTCTGATTACCCACCATTG
>NZ_JAHPIV010000001.1:279389-302602 GCF_019039105.1 Desertibacillus haloalkaliphilus
CTCCTCACCAGTGTATTCTCCCTCACCATTCAATCCAAGGCGGTGCGAGTAAGCCTACTTCTCTGATTACCCACCATTGCTGGCGCACTCCGCCCCTTCCCTTCTCTGAATACACTTCTCCTCACCAGTGTATTCTCCCTCACCATTCAATCCAAGGCGGTGCGAGTAAGCCTACTTCTCTGATTACCCACCATTTGCTGGCGCACTCCGCCCCTTTACCACAACCCAAAAAAGAGCTGCCTACGCAGCTCTTCTCTTATTACGTGATCATCTGTTCATAGGCCTGTTGAAACTTCTGAATGTCCCCAGCTCCCATAAATAACAGTACACTATTTGATAACGTTTTTAACTGGTCAACAGATTCAACGGTGATCGTCTTTGCTCCTGGAATTAACTGTTGTAAGTCCTCAATCGTTAAGTTGCCATCATTCTCTCGCGCTGAGCTAAAAATATCACAAAGGTAAACCTGATCAGCCTCTTTTAAACAATCCGCAAATTCCTGTAAAAATGTTTTTGTACGTGTAAACGTATGCGGTTGGAAAATCGCTACAACTTGTTTATCCGGATACTTTTGCTTGGCCGCTTCAATGGTAGCATTAATTTCGGTTGGGTGGTGCGCATAGTCGTCAATTAAGACTTGATCTCCAACCACTTTTTCACTAAAACGACGTTTCACGCCAGCAAATGTGCCTAGATTTTCCTTAATCACATCAGCCGGAACATTTTCATAATGACAAAGCGCAATCACAGCTAAAGCATTTAAGACATTATGCTTTCCGAACCCTGGAATTGTAAATGTTCCATAAAAATTATTACGGACAAACACATCAAAAACAGTGCCATGTTCTTCCACTTTAATATTACGCCCTTGAAAATCATTGTGTTCCTCTAAACCGTAATAAACGACCGGAACATTTGCATGGATTTCTTGTAAAAATTCATCATCTCCACAAGCTATGATTGCTTTTCTCACTTGCATCGCCATATCTTGAAACGCTGCGAAAACATCCTTAACATCTTTAAAATAATCAGGATGGTCGAAATCAATATTAGTCATGATGCAATAATCAGGATTGTAATTTAAAAAGTGGCGTCGGTATTCACAAGCTTCAAAAGCAAAGTATTTGCTATTTTCCTCACCTTTTCCGGTACCGTCTCCAATTAAGTAAGACGTCGGCTCGGCAGCACCTAGAACGTGTGCAAGTAAACCAGTTGTTGATGTTTTTCCATGTGAGCCGGTAATAGCAATGCTTGTAAACTGCCCAATAAATTCACCCAAAAACTGCGGATATCGATTGACTGGAATGTTTTGTTCACGAGCCTTTGCAATCTCTTGATGATCTTCCCCATACGCCGGAGAAGCAATAATCGTTTGTTCAGGCTTAATATTGTTTGCATCAAATGGGAGAATGCCGATCCCCTTTTCTTCAAGCGGCTTTTGCGTAAAGAATGTTTTCTCGACATCTGAACCTTGCACGGTAAATTTCATATCATGCAGGACTTGCGCTAATGCGCTCATACCTGACCCTTTTATGCCAACAAAATGATAAATAGTCATAGAATGGACCTCCATACTCCTTATGGTTTCAATCGTGTCCAAAACGATAGATTACGTATTTTATTCATATGTATCATACACGACTTTGGTATCTTCGTCGCCTTATGTTTCACATTGAATCATTATAACAGAAAAACGGACGTTGACCAATCGAATCTTTAAGCTCATAACGGGTTGCTTTCAACCATTAGTATATGTCTTAATCGAAAGAAAAGACCCGATTATCTAAAAATAATGGGTCCTCTTCTAAGCTAGTTATAACTGCCTTGCATATTGTAAGTATTTGACACCGTGCTCCTTTACGTATAAGCGCCAGCTAATCTCAGAGTTAGTATCGACAACGCGTTCCTTATCCTGCTTCATTTCTGCTAACATGTCCATTGTTTTGTCAGATGGTACTTTCGCATATGGACCGACCATAACATCATCGAAACCAGATCGAACAAGTCGTAGTAATAAAACATCGCCCACTTTGACATCATCAAAAGAAAAAAGCATACTTTTCACCTTAAACGCCTCTGCATTCGCTTGAAACGGATCAGCGATGAGCAACTCCTTATGTGAATCGACTCGTTTTACCATGTACGGTTCAAGCGCCATCATAAATAACAGCCCACTTTGTTGAAGCATTCCTTTTGAAAGATGCTGCCTTTGTTCACGAATGAACATATCAAACATTCTTGAACCAACAACAGTACGATAATCAAAGGCAAACCAGTGCTCAAAATGGACGGTCCAAAAGTCATCACTAACTTGATCAGGTTGCAGTCCAACCATGTGGTGAAAAAGATGCTTCGCTCGTACCTTTTCTCGCAAATTTGTATTCTTCTGCAAATATGAGAAAAAGGATTCATACAACGAAAACAGCTGACGGTCTGCTTCAAGCTGTTTTTCTATTCGTAACTGTCTAAAGTCGACAATGGGCTCATTCTTCACCGTACTCCCCCCTTACTTGTCAACTACATAACATCCGTCTAATATATGTTTCTACTCAACACGTTCTAGACGTGGGTTTTCGCGGTATCGACGGCCAGCTTTGGCTTCATGTTCACCGTTTAACAAGACATTGTCTCCGGTAAAGCCAATATGAATTTTTAATAAACTACTGCCGACACCATAAATATCAACAGGGACATTCAGCTCTTCATATTCGGTAATACGCTCGGCTGTAAATCCACCTGTGGCAATTATTTTGACGTGCTGATAGCCTTCTTTATCAAGCGCTCTTCGAAGAGCAAAGATTAGCTCAGGGCTTACCCCGCGTGGATCAAACGACCCTAGGACTTCTGGATGACGGAAAAAGTATTGATCAACCATCGTCCGAGACGTATCTACTCTTACCCCTGTTAAATCATCACCAAATGCACGCGCTACTTTTAACGAATCGGTAAGGACGTCATTGTTGTAATCAACAAGTGCCGTTAATTCATCCTCTGGGTAGGTCTCTTGATACGCTTTTGTCGCTTCAACGACATCACCTTGGAACAATTGCAATAAGGCATGAGGCATTGTCCCCATTCCCATTTTCCCCCACCATTCGCTCATCGCATGGGTAGCTTGTGCCTTTGAACCACCAATAAAAGCGGAATAGCCATCACCTGCTTGTTGAGTGAAGTGATCATCACGGTCTCCCATAAAGATAATCGGCTTTTGCACGCCTGACTTACGTGCAGCTTTTACGACATTGTATACATTCGTCGCTACAGATGTTCGTCGCGCAAAAATCCCATCAATAATTCCTTCTAAGTAGCCAAAATTTTGATACGGCCCAGTAATGGTTAAGACGGTCTCATACGGCTTTACCTTATCTCCATCCTTTAACGAATGGATTTCTAGTGTTTCCGGGTTCTTTGCGAATGTTTTGATTAGGGCAATAACTTCATCGGTCCCACACAAAACGGCATTCTTTTTTTGAAAAAATTGCATCGTCACGGTGTTGTTCGGACGATACTTTTCAACAATCTCTCTCGTTTTCAAAAAATATACAGCTGAAAACCAACCTTCTCTAATCCGCTCATCAAATTTAAATGTTTGGTTTGTTAGCCGTTTTATTTTCCCTTGTAATTTAAGTTCAATTTCTTTCATCATCAACTATACTCCTTGTACCTATACCAATTACTATTATGTTCATTACTTAGAATGCCCGTGAAAGAATCCGATATCCTTCCACGGGCTACACAACCATTAATGGAGATACGTTTCTTTACCGTTTTCCATAATTACAGCCTCAATGATTTCTTTTACGTCATCTTCCTTCACTTTCGAAAGACCATCTCGCAAAACGATAGGAAAGTCTTGCTCTTTACGTTTTAATAAGGATAAATACCTTGGGGAAATTGACTCGATTAAATGTGCTAATTGAATCGTTTGCATGATAACCACTCCCTAAAATGTAGTGTTTGTTCACTTGCGATTTCAATTGTTTCTGTCAAACTGTCAACTTCTAAATCATTCACCTTATTTAACGCTGAATCATTCATTATACATATGCAATTATATTACTAAGTTATATCATATAAAACCTTACCGGAGAAAACAAGGCTAGAACAAGATTTTCTCTTTAATCTTTAGTCTGTGTGATGTAAGACACGTTCCTCGAACTCATCGACTGTCATTAACACTTGACGTGGTTTGCTCCCCATTGCTTCGGAGACAATTCCTTTTGCTTCCATCATATCAATTAATCGTGCAGCCCGGTTGAAGCCAACACGAAAGCGGCGCTGAACACTAGATGACGATGCTCCACCTTGTTCAATGACGTAATAACAAGCGTCTTCAAACAAGTCATCCTCTTGCTCAATGCTCTTCTGTGCCTTAACTAAATGATCATTATCAAACATGTAACTTGGCTCGCGCTGATCTTTAACAAATTCCATAACCCTGTCTATTTCATCATCACTTACAAAAGTTCCTTGCACGCGTACGGGCTTTGGCGAGCCATTTTCATGAAAGAGCATATCCCCTTTTCCAAGCAATCGCTCTGCTCCACTCATATCGATAATCGTCCTTGAATCGGTTTGAGATGAAACTGAAAAAGCAACTCTTGTTGGCACATTGGCCTTAATTAAACCTGTAATGACATCAACAGACGGACGTTGGGTAGCTAGTAATAAATGAATCCCACAAGCTCTAGCTTTTTGAGCGATCCGACAAATCGCATCCTCAACATCTTGCGGAGAAACCATCATTAAGTCCGCCAACTCATCAATAACAACGACAATATAAGGCATCGCTGGGCCTTCATCCGTCTCTTCAGTAAATAACTCATTATAACGACCAATGTCTCGTACCCCACGCTGAGAGAACAATTCATAACGTCGCTCCATCTCTTCAACAACCCACTTCAACGCCATCGTCGCTTGCTTTGAATCGGTAATCACTGGCGTAACGAGATGTGGCATGTCACGGTAAGGTGCGAGCTCGACCATCTTTGGATCAATTAACAATAGCTTCACTTCATCTGGTGTTGCTTTATACATGAGACTAATCAAAATCGAGTTAATGCAAACACTTTTCCCTGAACCTGTCGCCCCGGCAATTAATCCATGTGGCATTTTTTGAAGGTCAGTGACGATCGGCTCACCAGAAATATCAAGGCCAAGCGCAACCATTAATGGTGATTTACTTTTACGGAATGCTTCCTGGCGGATAATCTCTCGCAGGACAACTGGTGTACTCACCTGATTTGGAATTTCAATCCCGATCGCATTCTTCCCTGGGATCGGTGCTTCCATCCGAATATCCTTTGCGGCTAATGATAGTTTAATATCATCGGTTAAATTGGTGATTTTACTCACCTTCACACCCGGAGCTGGCTGAACTTCAAACCGCGTCACGGATGGGCCTTTCGTTACATGGTTAACACTAGCTTTGACATTAAAGTTTGCTAGTGTTTCTTCAAGTAATTGACTTTGTTCCTCGAGCCATTGTGTATTTTCCTCTTCCTGACGCGGCGGAATCGAGAGCAATTGAATCGATGGGAATTGATAGCTTCCTTGATTCGTTTCCTTCGCTTGGTTTTGCTTCGCTTTATCTTTTGAAAGCATCATCACATTAAAAGGAACAAGCGTCTTTTGCGATCTCGGCTTCTCTTCGGTTTCCTTTCTTTCCGTCAGCACAGCACTTGCTGGCTGAGAGGAATCCGTTTTGTGCTGAGTAACCCTAGCTGTATCGCCCTCTCCTTGGTACTGACCTTCTGATGTCATGGATGGCTCTAGTTGCACACGATCTATAGCTTCTCTTTGATTACGTTCCACTGGTGCTTGCGTTGAGGTTGGTTCCGGTTCAGTTTTCCCTTGCGGTTTAGACTCTGCAACGATTTGTTGATCTTTATCTGAAGGCAACGACGTGTCAGCAACCTCAGACTTACGCTCAAACGGTTCCAAGTGATTGTTTGATTGTCGCTCCTCCTCAGACTCTTCCACTTTCGCACTAGATTCTATTTCTTCTACTCGCTCAATCGATTCCTGTTCCTGAACCACTTCTCCGTGCTTCTGTTCAACTCCCTCGTCTTCCTCTAGCTCCGCTTCACTCCCTATTGAAGCTTGTTCGTTTTCTGCTTGCCATTGAGTTTCAAACGTTGCTTCTAGATTATACTCCTCTGTTAGTAGGTTTTGATCATCCGAGAATGCAGGGATTCGTTCATTTTCTCCCTCATCACGATCAACGTCTAAGTGCAACTCATCAATTTCTGCACTGGCCTGCCCACTTTCTTGCTCGAAGTCAGCCGTTTCTGTAGAAAAAGCTTCAACATTAGCTTCTTGTTCCTCATCTTGCTTATTTACTTCGCTCGACTCATGCGCAAACGGTGCGATAAATGGGTCTTCTTCGTTCATTTCCACTGTAGCTGCGCTTTCAGCTTTCATTTGTTTACTAGGTGCCTCGTGTACAACATCCTCCACTGATTCATCGTCGTTGTGAACCATTTGTTGATCTTCAACAGTATCCGGTTGTTTTTCCTCTCTCTTATGTACGTGTGCTTGCGTTTGCTTTGATTCGTCACCTTCGTGGATCGGTGCGTTTCCATCTTGTTTTGATACCGCAACAAACGGATCATTTTTTAACGGCTTGTCAATTGGATCTGGTTCCTCCACAAATCGACTACGTTGTCTAATACTATTTAAAAACGGGATAATCTTTTCATTTTCCGTTTGTTGAACACCGATGTGATCATTTGGTCCAAGCGACTCATTTTTTTCTCGTGCACCAAAGCCATGAACCGGTGAGGGAATTGAGGAGGGCTTGAAATTCTCATTTGCAAAAATTTGTTTTGATGGCTCGGTTGGTTTGGTTGGTTCAACACGTTCTTGTTCCTCATTCTCCTCGTAAAATTCTTGAGGAGGAGGTGTGCCACCTTTTCGTTCTGTTTGTTTCTCGCGAACGTTTTGGTCATCATCAATCATTGGAAAACGAAAATTCCCTTGCTTCGGATATTGATGAATGACTCGTGGCTCTGATGCACGTTCATCATTCTCAATTCGCCCCAATTTACGCTCTTGTTGTTTTGGTTTAGAGATCTCACGTACCTCTTCTTCATCATATTCATTTCCAAAAAACATACTTTGCAATTTTTTTATCCATTTCGAAACATTTGCCATTTTCATCACCTATTTTCTATCTTAGCAGAGCTAGCTTACAGATAGTAGAGTAGAAAGAACCACTAGTTTCGCTAGTGGTTCTTAGTATCCTTTTTACTTTGCAAAAAAGTCTTCCCCTGGTTGACGTTCGTCATCAAGGACGAGAATTCCTTTTTCTTGTGGGGCATTTTCAAGCTCAAGCTCTTTCGCTGAGCAAATCATCCCTGTAGATTCTACACCACGTAAGCTTGCTTTTTTGATGACCATACCGCTTGGCATCACAGCTCCAACTAAAGCGACAACGACTTTTTGCCCTGCATCAACATTCGGCGCGCCACAAACGATTTGTAAGTTCTCCGCTTCACCCACATTGACCTGGCAAATATTTAACTTATCAGCGTTCGGGTGTTTTTCTTTTTCTTTAACATAACCGACAACAAATTTTGGTGAATTGTCATAGGTTACGGTCTCATTCACATCATTTTTTGCTAGGACATCATTAATGAATTCAACGAGCTCATTTGTTATCTCTATCGTACCATGACCTGAAACATCGCCGTACGTTGAGATGTTAAACAAATTATAACCAACCGTTTTTCCACTATTTTTATCATAAAGACGCGCCACATCACCTGTACGTTTAAAACGTCGCTCTTCTTTATTCACTTCTTCTAATGAAACAAGTAGTGTATCACCAATTCCTGTTTTGTTGTAAAATACGTTCATTGTTTCGACTCCTTATATCTATGCTATTTTTTATTTCCGACGATTATTTTACCATAAATGCTCACTTACTTTTAAACGCTTTTCGTACTATTTCCCTTTCGGCTTTCGTTGCGCAAGGATAAAGATCGGTTCTAATTCACGGTCTTCATATAAAAACGGCAACGCAGTAATTGGCACGCGCCCTTGACTAAAAAATTGAAAGGCAAGCTGTGCTAATACATCATACCCTTGATCATTCTTAATATCAGCAAACACTAATACATCATGATGAGGAACGGCTAAAGCGAGCTGCCCTTCGACACGCTCATTCATTTTAGCGATAAAGGTTTCATTTAAAATCCGACTCGCATCATAACCGTCGTTTGAGCTTAAGAAATAAAACGTATTTCCAGCTACTGTATCTTCTTTTACTTCACAAGGTAATGAGCGGACGTTAAATAACGCCATTTCCTTGACTTTCTCCTCTGTCATCCCTTCGTCTTCGAGCATTTCCTTTGTTATAAGCGTATACGAATCACCGAGGTCCAGCGAGTAATAAATGCGTGTTTCAGCAGTATGTTCCTCAAATAACAGCTCTTTTCCATCCTTTGTTTCAGTCGGGAAAGACGTTGCCCGGATCACTGGGAAGATGTCCTTTTCGTTGCCTTTTAGCTCCGCTTTCTTATCGAATGCACGCAAGGCAGATTCAACATAACGGACCACTTCATCAAGTGCTGCCTCTTTTTGCTGTTCATACTTGGCAGCCAGTGGCTTTAGTGAAAGAGTAACCCCTTTTTTTAGTTCTTTATGTTCAACGCGTAACGTTTCCTCGTCTTTATTAAAAGTCATTTTCCATTCAGGACGATCCAAGCGCTTTTCTAGCAACGCTTTTAAATCTTTTATTTCCATGAGTGCCTTCCTCCTGTACACAAGTCTTTTGTCATTGTAACATGATGGGAATTAAAGCGAAAATGATTGAAACAACGAAAAAGACTGCCCTAGTAAGAAACAATCACCCCTATAACAAACGAGGTGAGTCGTCACTTACCGGACAGCCCACATTTCTTATGCTTCTTCTTTATCTTCTTCACGGTATTCACAAACGACTTCTGTTCCTAGCCCACCGCGAGCATTCCATAGTGCTTCAATCTTTAAGTACTTTGGTTTAATTAAGTTAACAAGATCTTCCATAATACGGTTTGTTGCATGCTCTTGATAAATCCCAACATTTCGGTATGATGTCAAATAATATTTTAATGATTTCATCTCAACTAAATGTTCATTCGGAATAAATGTTAGCTTAATTTCTGCAAAATCAGGAAGACCTGACCATGGACATACTGATGTAAACTCATCCGTAGGGATGACAATCTCAGTATCTTTACCTACATACTCGTAAGGAATCGTTTCGAGAATATCAACTAAAATAACATCCTCACTATCAATATCAAAACGTATGCCCTCATATTTACTATGATTCACTTCTACTTTCGCCATTTTTAGCATCCTTTCATGACGAGCACTATGCTCTAGTTTTTTTTATAGAGGGGAGTTCTCGAACCCTCATTACGATATCATACCAAGAACCCAACTCGATTTAAAGACTGTTTTTAGCGTTATTTTTTTCCGGAATTACAAGTTAGAATCTTTGTGAGATCGTCTATTTCGCCTCAGCTTCCCTGATGAACGCAACAATCTCTTCTTTTGTTTTTCGGTCTTTACTAACGAAGCGGTGCACCTCTTGACCATCGCGGTAAAATATAAAGCTCGGAATGCCAAAGACATCAAGCCGTGAGCATAAATCAATGAACTCGTCGCGATCGGCGTAGAGAAACGTGACCTCAGGAAACACCGCTTCAATCTCAGGTAAAATCGGTTCAATCACACGGCAGTCCGGACACCAATCAGCAGAAAACATCATCACCGTTTGTCCTTCTTTAATCACTTCGTCATACATCGAGATCGATTCTAACGTCTTCACATCATCCACTCCTCAATTACTATTGTTCAATCTTCATATCACCAGGTTTAATCCACTGAAGTTTACGCAACCACTCTGAAAGCAACAAACTAATGATCGCTGGTGCAACAATTTGAAGGATCAGCACGAGAAAAAAGATCTGCCAACTAAAGCCCATCGACGTAAACGTCATGATTTGACCGACAAATCCACTCGTCCCCATTCCCGCACCAGCAGCGTTATTCGTCATTTGAAAACCGACTGTCGCTACTGGAGCTAACATTGCCCCGGCGAGCGTTGGTGGAATTAAAATAAGCGGGTTTTTCATGACATTTCCAACTTGGAGCATAGACGTACCAATCCCTAGTGAAACAAGTCCAGAGACTCCATTCTCACGATAGCTACTCGCTGCAAAACCAACCATTTGCGCTGCACAACCGACTGTAGCAGCACCTGCGGCTAATCCTTCTAACTCAAGCATGATTGCAATCGCTGCACTTGATATCGGTGCCGTTAACGCAAGGCCCATTAATACTGCAACTAAGATACCCATAATAAATGGCTGTTGCTCGGTCGACCACATGATCACCTGGCCAAACCACGTTAGCCCCCGTTCAATCGCTGGTCCAATATATGTCGCAACGAAAAATCCGACAGCGATAGTCACAAATGGTGTCACGAGAATATCAATTTTAGTTTCCTTTGAGACAAGCTTCCCAAACTCAGTCGCTAGCAAGGCCGCTACAAAACTGCCAGCCGGACCACCCAGTTCAGCACCTGCTGCTCCACTAACAACTGCCGCAAAAATGACTAACCGTGGCGCTTTTAAACCATAAGCAACCGCAACACCAATAGCAGGGCCCATAAGCCCCATGGCGAGATCACCCATTTGATAGAACCAGTCTAAGCCAAGCTGTTCACCAATCGTTCGAATAATTAAACCGATAATCAGTGAGGAAAACAACCCAAGCGCCATAAAGCTTAATGCGGTTACAAAATACGTTCGAAAGGAGATCTCGATCCCTTTTTTCTTTAAAAATTCACTCAAACTCTCACCTCTTTTACAACATTGATCTGTGTATTCGTGGTGAAGATTATAGTTGTTGTTTATCTAAGATACCCATATTGTTCATACTTAATAGAATGAAGAATATCAGTCATAATCTCTACACTTTCTTCTAAGTCTTTTACCGCTGTGATGGTTGAGATTTTTGCTCCGCCAAGACCAACGACGGTATTTACTTTCTTTTCATCATCTTCCTCAAGTACTAAAAGATATCCCCTTTTTTCATCACTCTCATACGTTTCAAAGAGAAGGGCTTCGTCTCGGAGCTCGGCATCTCTTTCCATATGAACGGTGCTCGTTAGTGGCTCAACGGGGTTAAAAAACAGCAAAAATACTTGGTTACCTTTTTCTAATAATATGTTATAGGTTGTTTCTTCAGTCATTGTAACCCCTCGCGGGACATACAATGACAATTGCTCCGTCTCTAGATTTGCTTGATTGCTTTCAACTGTAAAGCTTTCGTTAAATACTTGCTCAGATGCAAGCAATGCCTCTTCTTCAGAAACATTACAAGCAACCAAAAACATCATCGACACAGTCATGATGACAACGATCTTTATCCATTTCATCGTTACAATCTCCTCATTCTCTAGCGTAATCATCGATATTTCCTTACTTCCCTATCAGGATGTATTCTTTAAGTGCTGTTGCAACGCCGTCACTAGCAAGTCCAATGCTTCGAAAGTTCAAGAGGCCTAGCTAGTCATACGTGAACAGCGCACGAGCAAGCCAACGAAGCAATTCGACAGTCATTTTACCGGACTTTTTGAACATCCTCTTTAACAACCATTATCTATCATACCTTGAATCTTTTTTGGTTGACAAGACAATTTGACAGTTTTCGACGTCTTTCACAGTTTTTTTATAAATCCACCGTCCAACCTATTGGTATTTGTAGACGCTTGATAAACTACTAACGTAGATACATATATGAGGTTGTATCATTAAAAAAGCAGAGGAATTTAATCCCCTGCCTTTTGCTTGCTCGAATATTCATATTGGCCAAACAACAACTTTACGATATGTCCAAACAGTTCTTGTCTCGTCACATAACCACTTGTAAAGACACCAATAGCCCCTTCTTTTTGGCGAATATCTAATACTGACGTGAACTTCTCCATTACAACTCCTAATTCATCACCAGCTCTTACCTGTTCTGCTATTTGTTCAGGTAATAAAATTTTTGCCCCACTTGCCACAAATGTATTGTTCTCACAGTCAACCAGTGCTCCCCAATTACAAAGCATAAGGCCTTCAGCCGTTTCAACCACTCCTCCCTCTAACCCTATGGAAAGATCTACTTCACCTTTTTCATGACAAGCTCTTGCCCGATTTATCGCACCTTGTCTAGTCTCTTCATCAGAAAATGGCTGATTCGAAACATTAGAAGGAACATCAAACCCGGTAACTGTAATGTTTGGGTCCCTTAGCACTGATGCGACGGCTTTGATCTTAACTTGGTTTTTTGATCCTACTGCGACTGATTTGATATTCCTCATTTAATTCATTGGCCTCCTCTATTCTGTGACACTTGGTAAAGTAATAGAAAATGTTGTTCCTACACCGATCTGACTATGAACAGAAACATTCCCATCATGAAGTTCGATGAGTTCTTTTACGATTGCTAGACCTAGGCCTGTTCCTTTATTTTCTTTTGCACGACCACGGTCTACTTTAAAAAAACGCTCCCAAATATACGGTAAATCGGCTTCTGAAATGCCTATTCCCGTGTCTGAAATAATTAGTTCAATGTTCTCTCCATTTCGTTTTGCCGTTATAGAAATCGAACCTTCATTCGTAAACTTAAGTGCATTTGCTAGAAGGTTGTCAATTACTTGATTTAACCGGCTTGGATCGGCATAAATAAACAATGACTCTTCCTCACTTCGAACCTTAAAACTTAGTCCTTTTTCTTCTACAGCCGTCTGAAACTTTAATAAAACCTTTTCCAATGCATGATTTACATGAACAGTCTCTTTCAGAAGTTTTGTCTCTTGACTCCTTAATTTTATCAAGTCCATCAAATCGTCGACAAGACAGTTTAGGTTCATCGTCTCCTCATACATCACATTATAATATTTTTTTCTTCCTTTTTCTGCAATTAAATCGTCTTGTAATGCCTCAATGAAACCTTGCATGGCTGTTAAAGGTGTTCGAAATTCATGAGAAAAATTTGCTAAAAAATCAGTTCGTATATTTTCAATTCTTTGCCGTTCACCTTCGACTTTATCTAACTTTTCTGACATATGATTTATTGTAGCTGCCAACTCACCAAGCTCATCAGCAGAATCAATCGTAATCCTTTGGTTAAAGTTCCCCATGCCAATTTCAGAAACAGCTCGATTGATTTTCTGTAATGGACGAGAAATTGTCCATGATAAGTAAGAAACAAAAATCGTTGAAATTAAAACTCCAACTAAAATTAGCCATAAAATCGATTCACGGATATTCCCTATAACTTCGTTCATTCCTTTGACAGGCGAATGCAAAACAACACCACCATAAACGGTAGAATCTTTTCCTAAAGGAACAACAACAGAAAGCATTGGTTCCTTCAACCCTTCAAAATCCAATTCATTTACTACTTCCCGACCACTAATAACATTCTTCAGAACAGTACTTGATACAGACTTTCCGATATAGACCTCATCTTCAGTAGATGTAGCAGTGATTTCCCCTTCACTATTAAAAATCCAAATTTCAACATCGAATGATTCATCGTAAAACGCCAACTTTTCCTGCAAGTTTTGATCTATACTTTGATCATGAATGGCTACATTGATCTTTTTCGCTTGGCGTAATAATTCTTCTTGTTTTGTATCAAAAATGTACCCTTTAACAAAATAAGATAATAACAATCCCACTGCCCCAAGCCCAATTAGCACAGTAAAAAGGTAACTAAATAATAGTCGAAGAAATATGCTTTTACTCCAATGGAAGGTCATGTCTCTACCTCAAATTTATATCCAATCCCCCACACGGTTTGAATGAAATTTCTTTTTAATTTCTCGCGTATTTTCTTAACATGAACATCAACTGTACGAATATCACCTATATAATCATATCCCCAAACCTGCTCTAAGAGCTGTTCTCGTGTATAAACACTACCGGGCGATTTTGCCATGTGTACGAGTAAGTCAAATTCCCTTGGACGAAAATTAATAACCTCTCCTCGAACTAATACTTCCCGACGATTAATATCAATCTTTAATTCTCCAAATTCATAGGTGAAAGCTTTAGTATCACGACTATTTTTACTGCTTTCTGCAACCGAGTCCATTCGTCGAAA
Organism: Desertibacillus haloalkaliphilus; assembly: GCF_019039105.1. Taxonomy (NCBI): domain Bacteria; kingdom Bacillati; phylum Bacillota; class Bacilli; order Caryophanales; family Bacillaceae; genus Desertibacillus; species Desertibacillus haloalkaliphilus. The sequence goes on from NZ_JAHPIV010000001.1 coordinate 293,544, forward strand.
AATGGCTTTAATACGAGCAACTAATTCTCTTGGACTAAAGGGTTTCGTAACATAATCGTCAGCACCGAGCTCTAACCCTAATATGCGATCAAATTCTTCTGTTTTAGCAGTTAGCATGATAATTGGTACATTCGAGTGCTTACGAACTTCTCGACATACATCATAACCGTCCAATTCCGGCATCATAATATCCAAGATTAATAAATCCGGAGATTCGCTATCAACTAAACTTACGGCTGCTTTCCCATTAGGAGCTTCAATTAATTCTATATTTTGTTCCTCAAAATAAATCCGAATAATTTCACGAACATTAACATCATCATCCGCGATGAGTACTTTGGACATGAAGTTCACTCCTTTAAAGATCTGTGTCAGCCATAACTTTCGATAATACGTGCCGACTTTTGGGGTATTTTATTATTACAAGTCGATAACATATTCATTACAACTAGATTCTAAAAAAGAAAGAAGTTATCTCAAGTGGTTTAACTAACCTCTTAAGACAACTTCAACATACGATTCAAATGAATTGTTCCACCGTGCATTTCCTAGTAGGAATACACACGCTCCCTAACGTCAATATGTAGGGTTAATCCGCTTGTATATTCTAAGCCAAATGAAAAAATCACACCATTATACTCCTCATCACTAGTTACAGGTTTCACTCCCATATGTAAGTCATCTTGCAACGGTAACGAACATTGTTCCTCACCATTAACCGACTCCATGTAAATCATGTTATTTTTTATATCTTTAATTTTCATTTTATTAAGTAACACATTGACACAGAAACCTTCTGGGGATAATAAAGTAATAAATAGGTCTCTGCCCTGAAATTGATCGAGTAATGTTATTAAATGGTTAACCATAGTTCCTCCCACTGTTTGTTACGCCCATTCATTATTCGTAAAAACAGGAATCCAGAAAGGATTCCTGCTCTTTACCTAAATGTTTGATTCATAATTTAGCGCTTATTTTAAAAAGGAAATGAAGTTCTGATAAGCAGAACGAACTTTATCGTAATATCCAACTAAATTATCCATAAGTTTTATTGAGGATCTATTTTCTACCTGACTTTCAGTAGTAACTTCTGCCAAATCATCGCTTAGAGCGCCATCACCCTTAACCTCAGTTTCAGAATCCACTTCTAATTCAGCTTGATCGCCATCAGTAGATAAATCATCGTTATTAACTGTATCTTCAATTACTTCTTCAGTTTCATCTGTTACTTCTGTTGATTCGTCGATGACTTCTTCTGTTGTTTCTGCAGCTTCATCCGTTACTTCTGGTGCTTCGTCGATAACTTCTTCTGTTGTTTCTGCAACTTCATCCATTGCTTCTGTTGCTTCGTCAACTTCTTCTTCTGTTGTTTCTGCAGCTTCATCCGTTACTTCTGGTGCTTCGTCGATAACTTCTTCTGTTGTTTCTGTTGCTTCATCCGTTACTTCTGGTGTTTCGTCGATAACTTCTTCTGTTGTTTCTGCAACTTCATCCGTTACTTCTGGTGTTTCGTCGATAACTTCTTCCTCACTTGCTTCGTCATCCAAAATTTCGTCAATCAAATCAAGGTTTTCAAAGTAGTTCGTAATATAAAGCTGTTGGAAGCTAATTAATTTCTCATAGTCATCAAAGATTGACTGATATCTATCAAATACTATGTCATTGCTCTCTTCTGCACCTTCAGTGGTTTCGTCTTCACCTTCTGTGCCTTCTTCTACATCTTCAGTGGTTTCGTCTTCATCTTCTGCGCTTTCTTCTACACCTTCAGTAGCTTCGTCTTCATCTTCTGCGCTTTCTTCTACACCTTCAGTGGCTTCGTCTTCATCTTCTGCGCTTTCTTCTACACCTTCAGTAGCTTCGTCTTCATCTTCTGCGCTTTCTTCTACACCTTCAGTGGCTTCGTCTTCATCTTCTGCGCTTTCTTCTACACCTTCAGTAGCTTCGTCTTCATCTTCTGCGCTTTCTTCTACACCTTCAGTGGCTTCGTCTTCATCTTCTGCGCTTTCTTCTACACCTTCAGCACCTTCTTCTCCATCTTCAGTGGCTTCATCTTCATCTTCGGTGGCTTCATCTTCACCTTGATCAAGAAAATGATAATTTCCTTGTGCGACTTCTCTCATTATTTTTCCTTTTCCAGGTGAGCCTTCAATTGATGTAGCTACTTCAGAAACGATATCGCCATGATTCTTAGCCTGAACTTCTAATTCATCAGCTGATACTGGTGCTCCTGCAGCTAAAAACGTGCTTGCCAACATTGATGTTGATAAAACTAAAGGGAATATTTTTTTTGATGATTTAATATGATCTGTTTTTGCATTCATTTCTTTTTTAATAACCATTTTTCTCCTCCTACGTTTTCCAAAGATATTTTTCCTATTTAATCAGCATTAGATGTTTAATCTATTAGGTGTTTAAAATTCAAACCCCCTTTTTACTGATGTAAAGCAGCTCTCTTAACTCTGCTATCGTATACTCTAGAGGAAAAATGTAACCAAACTATTATCTAAGTAATAAAAAACTATTATCATTTTATGACCATCGTTAATTTGATTTTCTCCAAATAAAAAAGGGCTGCTAAGATTCTTAAAATCTCAGCAGCCCAAAGAATTAACGACTTCTTAACCATTTTTCAAAATACTATCTACAGCTGTTCGGTCTGTTGTCTTCACTAGCTTCTTTAACAGCTCTTTCGCTGCCGCGTAATCATCGACATGAACCATCGAGGCTGATGTATGAATGTAACGTGAGCAGATACCAATGACCGCAGAAGGAACACCGTTTCCTGTCGTGTGGACACGTCCAGCATCCGTGCCACCTTGGGAAATGAAATATTGATACGGGATATCATTCGTTTCCGCTGTATCTAAGACAAAATCGCGCATGCCACGGTGTGTCACCATCGTACGATCAAAAATGCGCAATAATGCTCCCTTTCCTAGCTGACCAAATGCATCCTTATCACCTGTTGCATCATTTGCTGGGCTGGCATCTAGCGCATAGAAGATATCCGGCTCAATCAGGTTCGCAGCCGTTTGGGCACCGCGTAATCCAACTTCCTCTTGAACAGTTGCACCTGAATATAAAAGGTTAGGAACGGTTTCATCTCTTAACTCTTTTAACAGCTCGATCGCAAGTCCAACACCATAACGGTTATCCCACGCCTTTGCCAAAATTTTCTTTTCATTTGCCATCGGAGTAAACGGGCAAATCGGAACAATTTGCTGGCCTGGCTTAATCCCGATCTTAATAGCATTATCCTTGTCATCAGCTCCGATATCAATGAACATATTTTTAATGTCCATCGGCTTTTTCCGTTGTGAATCTTCTAGTAAGTGTGGTGGTGTTGAACCAACGACACCAATGACTGGACCGTTATCGGTCATAATTTGAAAGCGTTGCGCAAGCAGCACTTGGCTCCACCATCCGCCAAGCGTTTGAAAACGAATCATCCCTTTTTCAGTAATCGACGTTACCATCAAACCAACTTCATCCATGTGACCGGCAACCATCACTTTTGGCCCTTGCTCGTCACCACGCTTCACACCAAAAAGACTACCTAAGCGATCTTGAACGATTTCATCTGTATACTTTTCTATTTCTCCGCGAACAAAACGACGAACATCATGTTCAAACCCAGGTGCCCCTTGTAATTCGGTTAGCGTTTTAAACAGCTGCAATGTCTCTTGATTCATCGCCGACTCCTTTCATCTTACAAAATCGTATGTACTTACATTCTATTGTACAAAAAGAAACCGCTTTTTTCCAGTTAGGTACCCTCCAATTACCAATATTGCCCACATACTGTCACTACCGATTCAGATTGAATATTAGCAATTAGTAGGACATACGTTTAACTAACGAAAGGAGGGGGTTATTGTGAAGAAAAGGATTATCGGCATAAGTTTTTTGATGGTCGCTACATTTGTGATCGGTTTGATGATTGCTCTTCCTCAAGCTGAGGAACACCTCTCTTCAACGACTGATGAAGATATTGACCTACTAGAAGCTAACCAAGAAATGACGGTGATTACCATGGCCATTATCGAAGAATTAGAAGAATATGAAACCATCGGTGATATTAAAATAGACTATCTAGAGGCGATAACAATTGAGACAGAAATCGATCGCACAGAACCAAATGCGAAACACCTTTCAGAAGAGATAACAAAATCAATTGACCTCTTACAATTAAATAAACGTCATAGCTTAGAAGCGTATGAAGTGACAATCGTTGATAAAAATGGAGATCCACTCGATTAGGCAAGTTCTAGTTGACGCGGAATGAGGATCCACACTTCATTTACGAAAGTTCGAGTTTCATTATAATCTGTTTTGTTCAATTCCTATCATTTATTACATGGGTATAAAAAAGAGGCTATCCTAAAAGGTTGATATCAACCTTTTAGGGTAGCCTGCTACTTATTTGTAAATCTTTCCACCAAAACAAAAGCGTAAGACTGCGCTCGCAGATAAATTTACCAGTCAATTTCAACCGCGTAGTCTATTGGGTCAATTGCTCCTGCTTCTTTAAACCCTTTGATCCGTAATTGACAGCTATCACACTCGCCGCAAGCGGTCTCTTCTCCATTATAACAAGACGTCGTTAGCTGATACGGTACACCTAAACGTAATCCCTCTTCTACCGTTTCGCGTTTAGTTAGGTGAATGAGTGGCGTTTCGATCTGTAATTTTCCACCCGTGGCTCCTTGTTTCGTCGCTAAATTAACGGTTTGATTCATGCTTTCAATGAATTCAGGACGACAATCAGGATAACCGCTAAAGTCGACTGCACTAACCCCGATATAAATGGCCTCTGCACCAATAACCTCAGCATATGCACTTGCTAGCGAAAGAAAAATCATATTACGAGCAGGAACATACGTTGACGGAATTTCACCTTCCGCCGCTTCTGTTGGTACATCGATGGAAGAATCGGTCAAAGCACTGCCACCGATTTGATTCAAAAAGCTAATATCAACAAGACGATGCTCGTTCACATTGTAATAGTCAGCAACTTTCTTGGCTTGTTCGACTTCACGATCATGACGCTGTCCGTACTGAAACGTGACCGGATACAGTTCATATCCTTTTTCTTTAGCAATTCCCATACAAGTTGTGCTGTCTAATCCACCACTTAATACAATTACTGCTTTTTTCATCGTTTACACTCCTCTTGCATCTGGATCCCAAATGACTTTGTGCAATTGTAGACTCACTTTAACATCAGCTAATTGATGATCAAGTACTTTTTTGACGAGTTCAGCTGGAGGCATTGTCTCCCACACAGGACTCACTAGTACTTGCCCTTTGTTGTGATACGTGTTTACGACTTCGACAGTCTTTTCAAAGTCATCGTCTGAAGCAATCACGAACTTAATTTCATCTTTTGAAGATAATTGCTCAAAATTACTGTGGATCATCCGTTCATTCTCACCTGAATCAGGCAATTTATAATCAATCACAAAACGAACCTTTGATCTTAATTGCTCGTATTCCTCACGCATCTTTTCAAATGGTTCAAGGTCAATCGCCCCATTGGTTTCAACATGGATATCAACAATGTCATCAATGTCAGCCATTGCCTTTAGTAATGCCGCAGATTTTTCCTTATGAATCAGTGGCTCTCCACCGGTAAAACAAATTCGTTTACTAGCGTAACCTTTGATTCGTTCGACGATCTCTCTAATCGTTGCTTCAAAAGCTGGTTTTGCCGGTGCATAACTGTATGGTGTATCACACCACGTACAGCGAAGGTTGCAGTGGAAAACACGGACAAAAACGGTAGGGAAACCAGCCATACTACCTTCCCCTTCAACCGTCTCGAAAATCTCGACCATCGGCACGCTCCACTCTAGGTACGTATTGTCATCAGGCAGCGTCCATCTACTCATCGTCTTCCATCCATTCTCGCTTTAATACTGCTGAGCTTGTTGGTGTTTCATATAAAACGAGCTCCTCTAGACGATGCCCTCTTTGTTTTAATCCTTCTTCGTGTAAGCGAGCATCTAACTGCTCCCAAATCCAGACAATCATATTTTCAGCCGTTGTATTCATATTCGGCAAAACTTCATTTAAATAGCGATGATCAAGCTTTGCCTTTATCGTTTCATTATAAATTCGTTTTATATCCCCGAAATCAACCGAGATGCCAACATCGTTGACATAGCCACTAACCGTGATTACTAACTTATACGTGTGACCATGTAAATTTTTACATTTCCCATCATAGCAATGAAGATGATGCGCCGCGTCAAACGTAAATTCTTTCGTGATCCCAACACGTTTTGAATGGTATTTCAATTCGCTACGCTGAATATCTTCACCTAACGTCTCTACCTTCTTCGGAATTTGAAATTCCATCTCATATCACACTCCCTAGTTTTGTTTTCTGAGGGGAGGGAATTACGAACCCTCAAAATAACTAATTAATCATAACAAATTTATTGACTTTGCAAAAGGGAAAGGTTTGGAAAAAGTCCTTAGATTCGCTATAATTTATTAAGATAGATGCAACCTATTATTTTCGATTGGAAAGGCGGTAAAATCATGAGCATGAGAAAATTAGCAATCGGAGTAGGGATTGGCCTAGCTGCAGGATTATTGATTCGTTCTAACATGCCTACATCAGAAAACCTTACCCCAGAAAAAGCACTAAAACTAGCTAAGAAAACCCTAGCTAATAATGTCAACATTACTGGTTCTTGGATTCATATGATCCCAGAAAGTCTCGAAAAGAATAACCTCAACTACACCGTCTATCGCGGCGGCATTACAACTTCCGACCAAGATGATACACTTCAGTATGACTTTCTCGTTGATGCAAAAACAGGTACCATTTTAGAATTGGAATCGTAATAATTTCTTCATCTAAAAAGTGGCTGTCCCATCAGTAACTGCGCTCCTTCGTTCGGCTAATGCGGTTACTTGATATAGGGATCAGCCACTTTTTTTATCTAGTTGTAGCATGAACTCTTATTTATGAAACATCCTTTATCAACTTGAATACATATGATGTAAAAAGGAGTGATTGCTTTGCATCTATTTCCTCTCCTCTACTTATCTTGTATCATCGCAGGGTTTGCCCTAGTAAGAGTCCCATTAACAGGTACTTTTCAGCCTTTATCACCGTTAGCAGATATCGTAGGTGTGCTTACAATCTTATTATTTTCCTGTGTGATTATTTACAATGGGATCGTTGCTCTTATTGGCAGAGGAAGAAAATTATAAGCAGCCGTCTCATTAATAACAGCCCTTTTCAATATGAAAAAAACGTATGAGACCAGGTAGGTACCATACGTTTTTTCATTCTCTTAATCAGCATAAACTCTCTGCTTTCGTTCGACTTCCTCGATAACTTCTCCACGTTCATTCCATTTCAGTGCACGGTATTTATAGTCATGATAAAAAATAAACCACGCTTGATTATTTAAGCCAACGTCCATCCACTTCTGCTTCGCTTCAATCGAGTCCATTGGATAATCATCGTACGCTAGCACCCATAAAACATTATTATGGGCATGTGTTGGCATAATGTCCGCCATATGAATCAACATTTCTCCGTCTCGTTCAATAACAATAATCGAATGCCCGTCACTATGACCACCGGTATGAATCATCCTAACCCCTGGCACAACTTCAAGTTCACCTGTAAACGTTTTCACTTTTGATTCAATTGGTTTCCAATTTTGCTCCCAATATGTATTGCGTGAGCGAATATTAGGGTTTCTCATTTCCTCCCATTCGATATCAGACACATAAATGGTCGCATTCTCAAATGTCGGTACGAGCATGTCCCCATCAAATTTTGCTAGTCCAGTTGCATGATCAAAATGAAGATGGGTCATTAAGACGAGATCAATGTCAGCCGTCGTTAGCCCTAATTGCTGAAGCTCTTCTTCAACAAACGATTCTTCTTGAATCCCATAATTTCGTTTTTGTTTATCTGTAAAACGTCCATTCCCAATTCCAGCTTCAATCAAAATGTTCTTCCCATCACATTGAATCAAGAGTGGATCCGTACGCAATTCAATTTGATTATTCTCGTTGTGCGGATATTTTTTGCTCCAAAGTGGTTTAGGCACAACACCAAACATCGCACCCCCATCCATATGCGTGACGCCTCCATTGAGCCAAGTAATTTTCAAATCACCAATCGTTACTGTCTCCATCCCTTTCATCCCCTTCCTTACGATAAACATAAAAATATTCTGTCTATTTATTTTAGCACAGCCTAACCATTAACTACAAAACAAATCTGAGCGAGCGATCACTCAACTCCTTCATTTAATGATCATATGCAGATGGGAGGTGCTGCTAATCTATCTCGAGAAGAACGTCTCTCTTATGTAGTACGCTATTCTTTGAACGCTTCCCTTGGAATTTCTTTTAAAAATTCATTTATCTGATTCACATCCGTTGTTCGTAATATAATGCCTTCATGATCTAAAACAATAAATGTAGGAAATTCGTTTATATCCAATCCATTAATGTACTCTCCAGCACTTTCCTTTTGTTTGAAAGATATATGTCTTAGATCAGCTTTTGAATAATCAATTGTATGGTAGGCTTCAAACTCATTTTTTAATTCATCATCAATATCTGCTTCTTCCCAATTTTCAGTAGGAAATGATGTCCAAAATGTATATAAATGATATTGATCTTCTCGTTCTGCCTTCATCTCACTTAACACTCTATTTTTGTTCATCTCATCTAAATTATCTCCAAAAGAACATCCGGTTCCTATCACTATGAAAGCAACCATTAAAATAATAAGTCTCAACTTTTCCTCCTCCTATAATTACTATTTACACGAAGTATACATTACATCAATAAAAGTTGCGAAATTCCCCAAATAACAATTGACGACGTCGTAGAGGACAAGGTTCCCTCGAGCGAATCGACCTACCCCTCTCTCGAACCACGAAACTTGCACCACCCCATGAGTGGGCACCTCACCCTTTTATTAACCACTACTCCATTCGTGCCCCCCTCTAAAAAAAACAGAAGTCCACTCATGCTAGCGAGACCCCAAACGGTGGTAACCGTTTGCGGCGACGTTC